>CAZWST010000038.1:0-15388 GCA_964636965.1 uncultured Muribaculaceae bacterium | reverse complement strand
ACAAAACCTTTGTAATAAAGGTAATGAGATTACTTGCCATTATTTTATTCCTTCTATTTTTAATAATAGTTGTAATAAAAAAAGACATCTAAGCAATAGCTTAAATGTCTATCAAAACACGTAGGTAGACATTCGACATAACCATATCGAATTCTCCTTTAATATTGTATGAAGTTTCCTTCATCTACATACATAATAACATAATAGTTATTTTTATTCAAGTTATAACCATAAAGAGTCATTCCGACTCTTTTATTGTGCAATTCTTTCATATAAGTAATATACGTGGTATTCATCTTCATACTTTTGTCTCATAGATTTAACTAGCTTATAATTGTTTTCGTTTAAGAATAAAAAGTTTGTTCTTGTTACAACAAAGTGTGGTCTATTTTGTAAGACATATCTTTTTTGTTCTTCATACATCTCAGGAAAGTTTTCATAAGAGAAGTTGTTTTTCATGAAGTAATAGCATTCTGGTAATGAATCAGACGTGAAATAAAATCCTCCATCTAAAAATCCATAGTTAATAAGTGTTTTATCTTTACTTTCTTTTATGATATCACCAAATACTAATTGGGCATAATCATCATGTTTTCTATGAGTATATTCAATATTAGGTGAAAATTCTATGAGAATAGTTACTAATAAAAGTAATAAAGAAAATGTTCTTATATTATTTATTCTTACATTATATTTGGATAGTAAGCTATTAATCATTAATACTCCAAGAATCATAAAAGGTGTAATAATAAATGAATAATAGAAATAATTGGTTCCACCTATAAATGTTCCAAGGCCCATAACTAATAAGGAAATAAGTATTATTATTTTAGATCCTTTAATTTTGAAATCAACACGCTTAAATATATAGTAAATTAATGGAATAACTATAAATATTATGAATGGAATATTAGAGACTAGGTTAAATCCTAATAAACCAAATGCAGTTGTAATTTTTTTAAATGTTGATGTTATTTTGGAATATGATGTCATATTAATTATGAAATAAACATTAAATAGTTCTTTTATGGCATTATTAAGTAGGAAGAATAATAGAATAGGTATTGTTACAATAAACATACCACTTAAATATATAAAAGAAGATTTAATCGCGTCTATATATTTATGTTTACTTACGTTAACAAAGAAGAATGTAGCTGCAAGAATAAAATGGAATCCTAAAAGAGTATACTTTGTCCAAAGAATAATACCAGCCATTATACCATTAATTAATATTTCTTTTTTAGTAATATTTCCAGTTTTTAAATATTTTAGCATTGAATATATGCTATATGCGAAGAATGGTAAACATAATTCTTCAGCTGATCCTCCATGACCAAAAGGCTTAAGTAACATTATTCCAAGAGTTAGAAGCATTATACTTGGAATAGAATATTTATCTTCATAGAATAAATTAATTGTTTTTCTAACTATTGTTAGGAAAACAGTAAAAAATAAAACCTCTATTATATAAACACCAATAAATGATTTGGTACTTATTAGATTTGCAATCGCATATATAAAATATAATATTGGTCCTTTTTGTTCAAATAAGTCTTTATAAGGGATAAGACCATTTATAAGTCCTTTTCCCATTGTCATGAAAGCTTGTGCATCATGCCAATCATTTAGTAAATAAAGTGGTGAATTTTTACTACCTATAGTTATGAATATTAAAGATATTAAAAACATAGGTAAAATATATTTTATTTTAGATTTTAAAATTTTCATACTATCACATCCATTTTTAATATATCAAATATTTCCAATTATTACATTATTTATTTTGAAATTTTTATGTAAAATGAGTATTTTATATAGTATAATTAGATTAGGTGATAATTATGAAAAACTTGAAAGTCGTTTTTATGGGAACACCAGAGTTTGCTGTTCCAGTATTAAAAGAATTAATTCTAAATACAACTGTTTTATGTGTTGTAACTCAACCAGATGCTTATGTTGGAAGAAAAAGAGTATTAACTCCTAGTCCAGTAAAGCAAGTAGCACTAGAAAATAATATTGAAGTATTTACACCAGCTAAGTTAAAAAATGAATATGAATTTGTTTTAAACAAGAAGCCTGATATTGTAATAACTTGTGCGTATGGTCAAATTGTGCCAAAACAAATTCTTGATTATCCAGAACATGGTTGTATTAATGTTCATGCTTCTCTTTTACCTAAATATAGAGGTGCAAGTCCAATAACAGCAGCTATTAGAAATGGGGAAGAAACAACCGGTATAACTATTATGTATATGGATGAGGGAATAGATACTGGAAATATTATTCAAGCTCGTGAAATACCAATTGAGGATGATGATACTTTAGGAACATTAAGCGAAAAATTAAGTTTACTTGGAGCAAAGACATTAATCGATACTCTTCCACGTATTATGGAATGTGAAAATTTTGATATTCCTCAAGATGATGAAGTATCTACATATGTTGGAATGTTAAAAAGGGAAGATGAAGTAATTAATTTTAATAAAACGAGAAAAGATATATATAATTTTGTTAGAAGTATAAATCCATCTCCACTCGCTAATACAAAAATTTTAGGTGAAGAATGGAAAATTATTGAATGCAAAGTTGGAAGTGAAAAAACTGGTGAGATTGGTATTATTTCATCAGTTAATAAAGATAGTTTTGGCATCAATTGTTTGGATGGAGAAATACTTATTACAAGAGTAAAACCGACAGGTAAAAAAGAAATGAGCGTAAGAGACTTATTTAATGGAATGGATAAAAATAAACTTTTAAATACGAAAGTTGGTGAATAATGAAAAAGGACGATGAAGAAAAGGAAGAAAAAGTATCTAAAGCAAAGCTTTTTTTTGAAGCATATAAACAAAGTCCAGCTTTTAAGGCTTCAATAAAGTTATGTATTTACTTTTTGGTATGTTTCTTAATAATTATTGTTGTTGCAATGTCTAGAGGAGAAGAAAAAAGCAGTAGTTATGAAGATGAAAGATCAACCACTACAGTTGTTGCCTCAAAAAACTATCATGATATATTAAATGATTTAAAGACTAAAAATAAAACACTTACATATGAAGTAACAAAAGGAGAAGTAACTTACTATATTTCATATAGTTATAAAGATTCTATATCAACTGGGTTATTTGAAACGGCAAATGAACCTATAAAGAAATTCATTATAAAAGATAATTTAGTTTATGAAGTTATTTTACATGAAGAAAAAGAAAATAATGGCTTATTTAAGGAATTGAAAATAGATTATATTAATATAAATAATTTAGTAGACTTACTTATTTCTAATAAAGGATTAAAAATGCTTGAAGATAATAAAACAATCTATAAGTATGAAATAGATGGTGTTGATATCTCATTAAGTGTAGTAGAAGATGTTATTAATAATATTCAAATTATTGATAATGATACAACATACAAAATAGATATAAAAGTAGGTGAATAAATGAAAAAGTTTGTAAATATTTTAACAATGATGCGTATTTTAGCAACAATATTACTTCCATTTTTGTGGAAAGTACTTAGTCCTGAGTTTTTAATGGTTTTTGTTGTACTAATTTTACTAACCGATTTTTTTGACGGACTACTTGCTAGAACATTTCATGTTCAATCTCTTTTTGGGACCATTATGGATGCTGTATCGGATAAATGTTTTGGTATAATGATTATTTTAATACTTAGTACTTATGATACAATATTTATATTACCATTAATATTAGAAGTAGGTATTGCTTTAATAAATATTTTAGGCTCAATGTTTGGTGCAGTTACTAAATCTTCTTTTTTAGGAAGAGTAAAAATGTGGTTTTTAGGAGCAGCTATATTTTTAGGAATCTTAAATATTTATAAAAACGGTGTATTAGATGTAGTAAAAATAAAATTTATAACTGATATATTAGAAGTATTAATTGGTAATATAGATAATTTGATTTTTTCAACTATATTCTTGGCGGCTGGTTCTGAATTTATGGTTGCAACAGATTATACTAGGCATATAATGAAAGATTTAGCTAAAAAGCCAAATGAAAAAATTAAGTATAAACTAAAGAGTCATGATGAATTAATGCATATCTTATTTGATACTGATTATTATTTAAAACATAAAAACGAACCATTTATTAAACAGTTATTAGAAAAGTAAACTTAAATAATAAGTTTACTTTTTATATTTTGACAAAATAATTAAACTAAATAGTTTATTATTGTAAATGATGGGTTAATACGTAAGATATTTGATAAAAAATTCATTGAATGATAACTTAAAATAAGTTATAATGATATTAAGATAGGAGCCTTAGATATGAAGAAGAGAAATATATTAATACTTATACTATTGTTAACAATAGGTTTTGCATCAGTTAGCACGACACTTATGTTAAATGGAAATGTTAATCTTGGATTCAATGATACAGACTTTAATCAAGATATAATATTTACAAGAGCTGTAACTCCATATGGAAATGCAGTTATTGAAGATACAAAGAAAGATATAACATTTAATACAGAAAAATTAGAAAATGTTGGTCAAGTATCAACACTTGAGTTTGATGTAACAAATAAGAGTAGAAATTATGATGCTGATGTAACAATCGTATGTAGCTTAACTGAAGAGTTTGCAAGCTACTCTGAATATGTAACAATTGCTAAAGATTTAGCAAACACATTTAAGTTAGCTTCAAGTGAAACAAAAACTGGACATATAACAGTAGAGTTGAAAAAAGCATTTGATGGAGCACTAGAAAAAGATATAGAGTTTATGTGTACGTTAGTCGCAACACCTGTAGAAAAAGAAGAATTAGGAAGTGAATACACGCCAGCATCAACTTATACTGATGCAGTACTAAAAGGAGCAGATCCGGTATTAAAAGATGAACTAATACCAGTAACTTTATCAAATGATGGAACAGTAACCTATGCAGATACAAATAAAGAATGGTATAACTATACAAATAAAGAATGGGCAAATGCAGTAATATTAGTAGATACACCATCAAAAGAATATCAAGTTGGTAATGTAATAAAAGAAGATGATATAGAATCATACTTTGTATGGATACCAAGATACAAATATCAAATATTTGATGAAGGAAATTATACCTCTCTTATAAATGAGAAACCAGAAGAAAGTATAGCACATACAATAAATATAGAATTTGAAAATAAAACAATGACACCATCAACAGGCTCAACAAAAGATTCATGGTTAACACATCCAGCATTTACTAATTTTGATGTAAATGGATTATGGGTAGGAAAATTTGAAACAGGATATATGGGAGCAAATTCAGCTGGCGATGCAGCTACTGAATCAGTTGATGCTTCCAAAGTTATAATTAAACCTAATGTATATTCATGGCGTAATACTGTTCACAATTCTTTTATTTCTTCATATAACTACAATCGTGATTTAGATTCTCATATGATGAAGAATACTGAATGGGGAGCAGCCGCTTATCTTTCGCATTCAGTATATGGAATAAATGGTGATGTTAATCTTAATAATAATTCTAACTATCTAACTGGATATTCAGCTACTGAAAGTGCTGATCAGTCAACTGAGCCTGGTGTGTATGGAACAGATTCAAGTGTAACACTTCCGTATAATACAACAACTGGATATAAAGCAAGTACAACCGGAAATATTACGGGTATATATGATATGTCAGGCGGAACTTGGGAAGCTGTTGCTGCAGCACTTACTCCAGCAAGTGATGATTTAATATTTAATTCTTCTGAATTAGAGACATACTCAATGTACTTAGATGTATATCCAGATGGTACCCCAACTTCCTTTAATAATAGAATCTTAGGAGATGCAACAGGTGAGATGGGGCCATTCTACTATTATGCAGATACTGGTGACAGTAAGTTAAGATATCATAATAATTGGTATGCTGATGAATCATATCCTAATATGAGTTCTTCACCAATATTGCATCGTGGCTCTGCATATATTAATGGATCTGGCGGTGGAATATTTAGTTATGCTAGAGGTAATGTTACATTTACTCTTGCTTCTCGTCTAGTACTTGCACCAACAAATTAATTTAAATTGTAAATAAAAGGCTTTACTTATTAAAAGCCTTTTGTTATACTATATTTAGCAGATTTAAGTGGGCAGCAATTCCCACTTTTGTTATTGTTTGGGAGGTACTTTATGGATGAAATCTTAAAGCGTGTTCATGATATCATTGTTGATGATATGAATAAAATGGATATTAAAATCGATTCTATTACATGGGAAAAAGAAGGAAAATACAATTATCTAAAGATTATTTTAGATAAAGATACGGGCTTAGATATTGATACGATAGTTGAAGCTACTAATATAATTAATCCAATATTAGATGAATATGATTTAATTGAAGAAGAATATATACTTGATATAAGTAGTAAGGAAAGAGGTTAAAATATGAACGGGAAAGAATTTATAAAAGCTCTTAAAAATATTATTGAAGAGAAAAATATTGATGAAGATGTTGTATATGACGCAATGGAACAAGGTTTAATTACAGCATATAAAAAGAATTATAATTCAAAAACAAACGTTAAAGTATTAATTAATCGTGAAACTGGAGAGTTTAAGGTTATTAGATACTATGTAGTAGTAGATGATTATATTGAAGGTGAAGAATCTACTGATGAAGAAGGGAATATTATTTATTTAGATCCAGAAATTAATGAAGATGCTCAATTACTTCTTGAAGAAGCAAGAGAAATTGTACCAGATATAAATGTTGGTGAAACAATTGAAGAAGAAGTAACTCCTAAAGATTTTGGGCGTGTTGCTGCTTCTACTTGTAAACAAGTTGTTACTCAAAAAATTAGAGAAGCTGAAAGAAACTCTATTATTAATGAATTTGCTGATAAACAAGATGAATTAATGATTGGTACTCTTGCTATGGAAGATGCAAAAAATTATTATGTTGATTTGGGAAGAACACGTGCTATATTACCTAAATCTGAAATGATTCCAGGTGAAGAAGTTAAGATGGGTTCTCAAATTAAAGTATATGTTTCAAAGGTTGAAGCAACTAATAAAGGTCCACTTGTTTTAGTTACTCGTAAACATTATGGATTTGTAAAACGTCTATTTGAATCTGAAATACCAGAACTTGCTAATGGAACACTTGAATTACATGCTGTTGCTCGTGAAGCTGGAGTTAGAAGCAAAGTTGCTGTATCTTCAACAAATGATAGAATTGATCCAATCGGAACATGTATTGGTGAAAGAGGTTCAAGAATTGCTAATATTTTAAAAGAACTTAATGGAGAAAAGATTGATTTAGTTTTATGGAGCGAAGATAATTCCGAATTTATTAAAAATGCTTTATCTCCTGCTAAAGATGTAATTGTTTCTATTCTTGATGAAGAAAAAGAACGTGTTGCACTAGCTGTTGTTACTGATGAGAATTTAAGTTTAGCTATTGGTAAAAAAGGAATTAATATTAAACTTGCTAGTAGATTAACTAAATTTAAAATTAATATTAAAACTATGACTCAAATTCAAGAGGAAGGTAATTCTATATAATGAAAAAAGTTCCAATGCGTATGTGTGTTGTTACTCGTGAGAGATTACCTAAAAAAGATTTAGTGCGTATTGTAAAAAGTGAAAATGGAGTTATAGTTGATGAAACCGGGCGTGTTAATGGACATGGTGTCTATTTAAAATTGGATGAAAATGTTATTAATGAAGCAAGAAAAAAAGGTGTATTAAAACATGCACTTGAATGTGATATTCCCGAAAGTGTATATGAAGAGTTGTTAAACAAATTAAATAAATAAAGAAAGAAGAGGTGTTTATATGACAGTACAAGATTATGCAGAGGATATGAACTTTACAGTTCAAGATGTCTTAAATAAGTGTAATGAACTTGGTATAAAGGTTCAAACTAAAAGTGATATTTTAGATGATGATGCAATTGTTATGTTAGATAATGTAATGAATGTAATAAGCGCAAATGATGAACTTAACTTTGAAGAAACTGATGCAGTTGATAACGCAGTTGAAGATTTAATGTTAGACGATAACTTAAAGTCAATTGATAAGAAACATACTGTTTCAAAAGAGAAGATTAATAAGAAACAAGATAAAGAGACATCAAATAAAGAATTCTTAAATAAGAAAAAACAAATGTATAAGAATAAGGAAAAGTTAACTAGCAATAACAATACTGTGGAGGATGACACTGTTGTTTTATATAAAGAAGGCATGAGTGTTCAAGCTTTAGCTGATGCACTTGGAGTTCCAGGAGTTGACTTAGTTAAAAAGTTAATAACTTTAGGTATGATGATAAGTTTGCCTCAATCAATTGACTTTGATACAGCAGAACTACTTGCATCAGAATATAAGAAGACTTTAAAGAAAAGTGAAACACAAGATATTTCTAATTTTGAAAGTTTTGAGATTGTTGATAAAGAAGAAGACTTACGTCCACGTCCACCAGTTGTTACAATTATGGGACATGTTGACCATGGTAAGACAACTTTACTTGATTACATTAGAAACTCTAATGTCGTAGATGGTGAAGCTGGTGGAATAACGCAACATATTGGAGCTTATCAAATTGAATATAATAATGCTAAGTTAACATTTATTGATACTCCTGGACACGCAGCATTTACTGAAATGCGTGCAAGAGGAGCATCAGTTACAGATATTGTAATAATTATTGTTTCTGCAGAAGATGGTGTTATGCCACAAACTAAAGAAGCAATTGATCATGCAAAAGCTGCAAATGTTCCAATTGTAGTTGCTATAAACAAAATAGATAAGCCAAATGCTAATCCTGATAGAATAATGACTGAGATGGCTGAAAATGGAATTAACCCAGAAGAATGGGGTGGAACTACTCCATTTGTGCGCATTAGTGCAAAAACTGGTGAAGGAGTTGATAAACTTCTTGAAACTATTTTAGCTATTGCTGAGGTATCTGAATTAAAAGCTAATCCATCAAGATATGCATCAGGTACAGTAATTGAATCACGTATTGATAAGCAAATGGGTGGAGTTGCAACTATTCTAATTCAAAATGGTACATTAAGACTTGGAGACCCAATAGTTGTTGGAGAATGCCATGGACGTATTAGAACACTTAGAAATGATTTAGGTAAAGATATAGTTGAAGCTGGTCCATCTACTCCAGTTGAAATTACTGGTCTTTCTGGTAACCCATCAGCAGGAGATAAATTCATGGCTTTCGAATCAGAAAAAGAAGCTCGTGAAATAGCTGAAAAAAGAGCTATTCAAGCTAAGGAAAGAAGTTTTGTTAAACCTGCACTTACACTTGATGAGTTATTTGCACAAATTCAATCTGGTGTTAAAGAAATCAATGTTGTTTTAAAGTGTGATGTTCGTGGTTCAGAAGAAGCTGTAAGAAACTCTCTTGAAAAAATTGATGTTGAAGGTGTCAAAGTTAAGATTATTAGAAGTGGAATTGGTACTATTACCGAGTCTGATATTGTACTTGCCTCATCATGTAATGCAATTGTTATTGGATTTAATGTTGTTCCATCTAATAAGACAAAAGATGTTGCTAAAGAATATTCTGTTGAACTTCGTCTTTATACAATAATATATAAAGTTGTTGAAGAAATGGAAGCAGCTATGAAAGGTATGCTTGATCCGGAATTTGAAGAAAAAATTGTTGGTACTTGTGAAGTTAGACAATTATTTAAATTCTCTAAGGTCGGTACCATTGCTGGTGTTATGGTAACTAGTGGAGTTATTAAGAATAATTCAAATGTTCGTATAATAAGAGATGGTGTAATTATCTATGATGGAAAGATATCATCTGTTCAAAGAGGAAAAGAATCAGTTAAAGAAGTTAAAAATGGCTTTGAATGTGGACTTACTATTGAAGGATACAATGATATAAAAGAAAATGACACATTTGAAACATATGAAATGGTTGAAATAAAGAAGTAATTCTAAGCGAGGTTAATATGAGTGTAAAAATTGAAAGAATATCAAGCGAAGTAGGAAGAATAGTTTCTGAAATTATGTTACTTGAAGCTCGAGATGAAACATTAAAACACGTAACTGTCACAGGATGCGAAGTTACAAACGATTTAAGTTTTGCAAATATTTATTATACATATATGGGTGAAGAGACTTTAGAAGATGTAAAAAAGAACTTAGAAGTTGCTTCTCCTTATTTAAGGACTGTACTTGCAAGTAAGATTGAATTACGTCATACACCTGAATTAAGATTCTTTTATGATAATTCTGTAGAGTATGGACAAAATATTGAAAGAATTATTAATGAATTACATGAAGAAGAAAAATAATATTTTAAAAGAGTTAACCGAGATAAGTTAACTCTTTTAATTTGCCAATATTTATAATATATGCTAAAATATCACCTAATTAAAGAGGGGTATTATGGGTAGGAGATATTTAAATATATTCATGTGTGATAACAATGAAGATGAAAGTTTAGATAAATATTTAGATGGTAGTTTAATATCTGAAGGGACGTTTGATACTTTAACTTTATCAGATAAGACATTTAATAATAGAACTAATACAGATGAATATAAAAAGTTAGTTAACAAATTAAAAGACGATTTAGCTATTTCTTGCGAAATTGAACCAGACTTGGATAGTAGTAATGATTTAAAATTTATTTCTAGTTTGGAAAACTTGAATGCAAATGAATTTTTTGATTCCTTTGATGCCATAAGATTTATTGATGGGAATTTAGATTTTATTAAAGAAACTATTCAGAATAATTTTGAATTTTTTAATAATAAGAAAATAATATTAACTGATACTTATGATATGTTTAGTGAATCACGAGAAAAAATGATGAAAGATATTAAGGCTCTAAATGAGCTAGTAGGTGGTTTTACTCCTGAAGTGTTAGTTATGGTAAAAGGAAATACTTTACCAATAAGTGTAAGTGAATATGAATCTTCTTATGAAAAAATACAAAGCATTGTTGATTTGGTTAATTCTTTAAATTTAAGTCAAGCTGAAAAAATAATGTTTGTATATGATCTTGTTAAAAAGCGTGTATTTAATGAAGAAAAAGAGTTAGAAAATGCTCATGAGTCTCGTGATTTTACCTCATCTTTTCTTGGCGATAAAATAGTATGTGTAGGATTTAATATAATATTTGATACTATTCTTAACTTACTTGGAATAGAAGCTAATTCATGTAATTTAAAAGGAAAAGAAGATGATGGACATGTCAGAAGTATAATATATGTAGATGATCCTAAATATAATATTCTTGGACATTATTTCTTTGATGTTACTTGGGATTCTAAGAAAAATGATAAGTCTTCTAATAGTTACGTATTTTTTATGAAAACATTAAATGAAATGATTAATGCTGACCGAGATGCATCTTTAATATTTGAAGAAGATACTTACCTATATCCAAATTTTTATTATCGCGTATTTAAAGAATTAAGTAGTACTTTTTCTTATTCAGATTTTATCGCGATTGGTGGAAAAACAAGATTTAATCGTTATTTAAATCATTTAGGAGAAAATCTAAAAATTAATTTAGATTGTAGTAATAGTAAGCAAGAACTTTTAAGTGCTTATAAACTTATATATGACTCATTTAATAATACAATTGATTCTAAAACTTTTGCTAATTTACTTTATAATGTTAAAAGAATTGAATATTATTTAGAACCTGATGTAACACCTTTTAGTGAAGAAGATTTAGCTTCATCAATTATTAGTTATTCATTCTCTAAATATAGTAGTAATGAAACAGAAGTAAATATTCTGACACGTATTTTAGGATTGAGTGAAAGTGAAATACTAGCAATGAGGAAAAAGGATACACTAAAGTCTACTATTACTCCAGAACTAAAAGCTAATATTAGAAAGGTAAAACTTACAAGAACACTTCGTGAATCATTATTAAGAAAATAAGAAAAATATTCTTGTTTTCTTATTTTTTTGTTATAATGTATTTAGGGTGGTGGATAGATATGTATGTAAACTTAAGTGATATAAGTGATGAAGTAAAAAAAGAAGTACTTAAGGACTATGAAAATGAATATATATCTATTCGTACAATGAAAAAGAAGTATGGCTTATTTCGTAATGAACTACTTGCTATTGTTGGTGATAAAAATGCCTTAGTTGATGATTTTGCTGATGGAATAATTGGTTCTTCATCGTTTGTTGCAATTTCTGATTCACATATTGGATCTATTTATGAAAAAAAGTGGTATTACGATTATTTAGCTGAATTTTTAGAAAAATATTGTATTCGCGATGTTGTAGTTGCTGGAGATTTTTTGCAAGGTACTCTTCCACCAGTGAGAGAAAAACATGCAAATCCTAATATTCAGGTTAAACATGCAACGGAGTTAGTTCCCGTTTCAGAAAAAGTTACCTGGCATATCCTATTTGGAAATCATGATTTACAAATTCTAAATCAAAATGATAAATATTTTAAAGTGTTAAAATCAAGAAGAGATTTTCATTTTTTAGGATTTAAAAGAGCTTATATGTTATTTGGAACATACCTTTTTTCTATATCACACAGAACTCCTAAATATCGTATTGATTCGCCAGCTGTTAATGCTGATTTTAGATTATGTGGACATGGTCATTATCAAGGGGTTCAAGATAAGGGAATTCATTTACCACCATTTTGTTTGGATATGAAAAATGGTGATATTGGTTCTCCATACCCAGGATTTGTTGTTGCAAGAAGATTTAATGAAGAGGTAGTTTTTTATTATTATATGTTTGAAGAAAAGATAAGTAAGAATCCAACAAGTGGTGAATTAAAAAAGATAAAGGAAAGAAAATTAGAACCGATCGAGATGGGTAAAGTTCTTTCAATATCAAAGACTAAATGAGGTTAGAAATATGAATGGTGTAATATTAGTTAATAAAGATAAGGGATGTACGTCAAGAGATATCGTAAATGATATATCACATATATTTAACACAAAAAAAGTGGGGCATACTGGCACTCTTGATCCAATAGCAGAAGGAGTTTTAGTTATTACAATTGGTAGATATACAAAATTAAATGAAGTATTAATGAGTACTTTTAAAGAGTATGTTGCTGAATTTAAATTGGGAATATTAACTGACACATTAGACTCAACAGGTAAAGTTTTAAAAAATGAAAAAGTTGATTTAAAAGAAGAAGATATAAGAAATGCGGTTCTTTCTTTTAAGAAAAGTTATATGCAAGAAGTTCCTCTTTATTCATCAGTAAAAGTTAATGGTAAAAAGTTATATGAATATGCAAGGAATGGTGAAGAAATTAAGTTACCTAGTAGAAGTGTAGATATAAAGGAAATTGAAGTGTTATCAATAGATAATGATATTGTAAAAATTAAAACTTTAGTATCTAAAGGGACTTATATTAGAAGTCTAATAAGAGATATTGGAGATATTTTAGGAACACATGCTACTATGACTTCTTTAGTTAGAACTAAACAAGGAAGATTTAATATAGAAGATACTTATACAGTTGATGATGTAAGAAATGGTAATTATAAATTATTAAAAATAGAAGATATAATGGACGCTCATATAGCGGATATGAATGAATCAGAATACTTTAAAGTTAAAAATGGTGTTAAGATGCCTAGTATATATAAAAGTGAATTTGTCTTATTTAAGTATGAGGGAAAAGAAATAAGCTTATATAAAAAAAATGGAGATGTTTATAGAAATTATCTAAGTATAGATATTTAAAGCTTGCTTTTTCTTTTTTCTATGTTATAATAACTAAAAATTTTGGGGGTATATTTTTATGAGAGCAACTATTAAAAGTATTGAGTTTATTGAAGAAAATGAAAAGAAGGGATTTTTAGTTAAGTTAGATACAGAAGATGGAGAAAAAGCTTTTGGCGGTTTTGCTGGACCTATTAGTTTTAGAGAATTATTTTTTGGACTTTTAAGTATCTGTGATAACTTTGATATTTCTGATTTAGCTAAAGTAAAAGGAGAAAAGGTTTCTTGTTTACTAGAAGGTCCTAGTAATATAGAAAAAAGAATAGTTTCAGTTGGTAGGGGAAGAAACTTTTTAGTATATGATAAAGTTAAAGGATTTATCACGAAAACATTTAGTGAAAAAGAAATAGATGCGCTTAGAGAAAGCGAATCTATTGCAGAGGGATCTATTTTAGAAATTACTTCTTCACAGTTAGCCATTTTTATGCCTTTAAAATTTAAAGGATATTTTCAAAGTTTTTATTCTCCTCAAATTTTTAATGGAATGGGATATCCTTTAGTTAGTGAAGATCTAAGTGATGATAAATTAATGGAAACTTGTCTACTAAGTATGCAGTATATCAGAGAATTCATGCAAACTATTTTAAGAACTACTTATTTATATGATGAAGAAAAAAATGAAACTAAATATGAAGTTGATTGCTATTTTGATGAATTTGGTAATGTTATATCTGTTGGTAAAAATACTTGTATTGATGGATCAGTAATGCCTGTATTTATAAATAAATGCGGGGAATCTTATTATCTCAATAATGAACCATTAGTTAGAAAAACAATGGATAATATAGGACTTAAATTAGGATACTAAACTATTTAATGATAAAAGTGATGTAAAATCACTTTTTTTCTTTGCAAAATAGATGAAAATAATGTGCTTTTTATTGAAATGAAACGAGTAAAATTGATATAATAATGTGGTATTAAGAAAGGATGATTACATGAAGTATGTATATTTGTTTACAGAAGGATCTGCTGATATGCGTAACCTTCTTGGTGGTAAGGGTGCAAATCTTGCTGAAATGACTAATATTGGTCTTCCAGTTCCTCAAGGTTTTACTATTACTACTGAAGCATGTACTAAATATTATGAGGATGGAAGAGAAATAAATGAAGAAATCCAAGCACAAATAAATGAGTACATAGAAAAAATGGAAAATATTACAGGAAAGAAATTTGGAGATAAAGAAAATCCTTTATTAGTTTCAGTTCGTTCAGGAGCTAGAGCTAGTATGCCAGGTATGATGGATACAATTCTTAATTTAGGTTTAAATGAAGAAGTAGTTGAAGTTTTGGCTGAGAAATCAAATAATCCAAGATGGGCTTGGGATTGTTATCGTAGATTTATTCAAATGTATTCTGACGTTGTTATGGAAGTTGGAAAGAAATACTTTGAAGAGTTAATTGATAAGATGAAAAAAGAAAAGGGAGTTACTCAAGATGTTGAGTTAACTGCTGATGATTTAAAGGAACTTGCAAGTCAGTTTAAAGCTGAATATAAGGCTAAGATAGGAGAGTCTTTCCCAAGTGATCCAAAAGAACAATTAATGGGCGCTATTAAAGCTGTTTTCCGTTCATGGGATAACCCAAGAGCTAATGTTTATAGAAGAGATAACGATATTCCTTATTCATGGGGAACTGCTGTTAATGTTCAATCTATGGCATTTGGTA
>CAZWST010000037.1:0-15892 GCA_964636965.1 uncultured Muribaculaceae bacterium | reverse complement strand
TAGTAAATACTATTGTACCAATTAAAGGTAAATAACCAACTATACCTAAATTATTGAATATTACTGATAATACAATAATTAAAACTAAGATAAAATATTTTATATAAACATTTATTTTTTCTTTATAAGAGAGTATATTTCGTACCAAGCTAAGTGTATTTATAATTACACCTGTAATCCCCTTTAATATTGCATTGCTAATTATAAACATGAATATTTGTACAGATTGTAACTTTACACATTTTTTATCATCACTAACATAGCTTGCAACCACCATGAATATGGATCCAATAAGAGCAATAATGTTTGCAATTACTACATGATTCATATAATCACCAAAAACATTTTATCACATTATTACAAAATAATCATTTTAAATATTTTTATCATTTAAAGATTTCTTTTTCATTCTTTCATCAATTGAATTGTCGTATTCTTTAATAGTTTTTGCAAGTTGATAGAACTCTTCTTTTTCAGGGATAGAATTATTATAGTAATCTATCGTATTTTTAGATACTGCTCTTTTAAATCCTTTCTTACTAATCATTGAATCAAGTTCTTCTATTTTATATGGATGACTTAAAGGAACTAAAAGAGTACATACTCCTCTCTTAGATTCATGCTTTACTTTAAAATATCTTCTTATATTTTCTTCTCTTTGTAAGTTAAATGAATTATTTAAAAGAAGTTCTATAGGTCCAAATTCTCTTAACGTAATAACATCATAACTATAATAATCAGGAGTAGTTTCATATATTAAATATTTCTTTTCTCTTTTTCCCTTTAAAAATGAAATATAAAAAGGAACATCAAAGTTGAATGCATAGTAATATGGATCACTTCTATAATTACATAAATAGCCGATAACCATTTCTTCATGGGTTTTATTATTAATTTGTCGGTGCATTATTATACCATCTTGTTCAGAAGAGGATACATTTTCTCTTTTAAACATAGCAAGAGATTCAGAAACATTCTTATCTTTTGTAGTCAACACTAAATTACCATCTACATGCTTATAAACTTCAAAATCATCATACTCCATATATGTTAAATTATAATCTTCATCAACTACAAAAGATGCATAACTAATGTATTCTCCATCTAAAGCAATTATTGTACAAGTATATCCATTTGAATAAAGCCATCTAACTTCTCCATTATAAATATATTCAAAAAAAGAATTAGTAACATCATGATATAAATCATCTATATGATTTATTAAAAATGGTTTGTTATTAATTTCTTCAATCGACATTTTTCTTAATGCTATCATAATTCACCAACTTTTAAATATTATAACCATTTTAATCTTTAAGAGCAATAAAAAACAAAAGAATTAATTCTTTTGTTTATTTTCTTGTTGGTCCAAATATAGGTAATGAATATACTTTTAACATTTCTTCTTGTGCTTTTGTATAAACTTTTCCAAAATCATCATAAGACATTTCACCAGCTATTTCAGCATTACTCATTTTTTCTCTCATAAATCTATTCTGGTTTTTCCATGCATCTAATAAAGATGCACGTCTTCTTATTGTGTCATAATCAAGAGAAGTCTTATAAGATAAAAGTATTCTAACAATTCCATTTTTCTTTAATACACTTGAAAAATCTTCTAAGAATCTTTGAGTTGCTTGAAATGGAAACTCACAGGCTAAATCAATCGCTAAGGATTGATAGTTTTCATCTTCATTTGCTATAGCAGAATGAACACTTAAAGTATTAGATAATAAGACATCATAATAACTTCTTTCTTGAATGCTATCTCCGACATTAGCATATCTTTGATCAACTACACCTTTCTTTTGATACATGAAATCAGCAGGAACTTCTTCATATGTTCTTGCATAATGTTTACATCTTTCTAAAAATTCTACATCATCAGGAATAACTGATTTTCAGTTAACAAATATTATATTTGAATTATCTTCTGAATCATAATAATCATTTAATAAATAATATGCATCTCTTACCTTATAATGTTTATATTCACCTGGGGTTTCATCACATAAAACTAATAACTTACCATCCATAAACTCCACCTCTTTTTAAATTTCCCAAATATTATAGCATAAGCCCGCCTTTTTTCCAAATTAGAGCTGATGCAATATCATTACACTAAGTGAACCTAATGCAACAAAATTAGTTAAAGAAGGCTATGGATTTATAGCTGACTCAATTGGTACATATTCAGGTGTTGTTCCTTATACAGCATTTAATGCTAAAAAAAGTTATATTGAAAATAATAAAGATATTATAAAAAAATTTTATAATGGAATTAAAAAAGGATTAGAATTTGTTGATACACATACACCAAAAGAAATAGCTGAAGTAATTATATCAGAATTTCCTGATACAAGTATAAATGATTTAGAAATAATGATAACTAACTATAAAAATGCTGATTCATGGTTTAAAACACCAGACATACCTGAAGATGCATTTAAAAACTTAGAAAACATCATGATAGATAATAAAGATCTAGAAAATTATGTTGAGTTTAAAGATTTAATATATGAACTTAATTAATATATGCAATTTATCTAAAACATATCATACACTTACTAAAGAAATAAAAGCTCTAGAAAATATTACCTATAATATTGAAGAAAATAAAATAATAAGTGTTGTTGGTCCATCAGGCTGTGGTAAATCAACTCTTTTAAATCTAATAACAGAACTTGAAAAACCAAGTGACGGGTATATTAGAAATAATCGTGATTTAACTATTGGGTATATGATGCAATCAAGTGCACTTTTACCATGGCTGACCGTATTCGATAATGCTTGTCTAGGTCTTGATATTAAAAAAATACATAATGAAGATTCTATAAAATACGTTAATGATTTATTAAAAAAGTATGATTTATATGATTTTAAAGATGAATATCCTAATAATTTATCTGGAGGTATGAAACAAAGACTTGCACTTATTCGTACACTTGCAATAAAACCAAATATCTTGCTTTTAGATGAACCATTTTCTAAATTAGATATCGAAACAAGAAAAAACATCAGTAATGATGTATATAAAATAATAAAAGAGCTTAACATTACAACTATTTTAATAACACATGATATTGAAGAAGCATTAAGCTTAAGTAATGATATTATTATTCTTACTAAACGTCCAGGAAAAATTAAAGCTGTATATAAGCTTAATTTTGATGAAAGTATTTTACCAAATGAAAGAAGAAAAGATGAAATATTTAATATTCTTTATGATGACATAAGGAGCAATATTGACTATGACTGATGAACATCTTTTATATTTAAAAAGAATAAAAAGAAAAAAACTTATCATAAGATTAAGTCAAATTTCATTACTCATTTTATTCTTATTGATATGGGAAACATTATCACGTTTAAATATTATTAATTCGTTTATCTTTTCATCTCCATCAAAAGTACTATTAACTTTAACAAATTTAATACGCGATAATAATCTATTTAAACACATCTTTACTACAACTTATGAAGTTTTAATATCTTTTATCTTATCATTTATACTTGCCTATTTATTTGCTCTTTTATTGTATTCATTTAAAACATTAAAAAGTATTTTAGACCCATTCATAGTAGCATTAAATAGTTTACCTAAAGTAGCGCTTGGACCACTAATAATAATCTGGTTAGGAGCAACTACCAAGTCTATTATATTTAATTCACTTTTAATAAGTGTAATAGTTACGAGTATAACCATACTAAATGGAATGGAAGCATGTGATAAAAACTTAATAAAACTATTCAAAGTATTTGGTGCAAAAAAGATTCAAATAATAACTAAACTAATTATACCTTCTTCAAAAAGTGAAATTATATCATCTTTAAAAATAGATATATCCATGTCTTTAATTGGTGTAATAATGGGAGAATTCTTAAGCTGTAAAAAAGGAATTGGTTATTTAATACTTTATGGTACTCAAGTATTTAACCTTTCTTTAGTTATGTGTGGTATTTTAATTTTATCTTTATTATCTTTCATATTTAATATACTTATTAATACATTAGAAAAGAAGCTAAACCATTAGCTTCTTTTATTTTAAGATTGTTTATTACTTTTTTTCTACATCTTTTAAAAATTTATCAAAATCAGATTCAAATAATTTATCTTGCGTTACTCTATACTTTTCAAATTCACTTAATGCTTTATCTAAAGCTATCTCATGGGATATTTTACCAGCATCTTTTAAAACATCTAAATCATCTGCTAATAAGAACTTATCTATTCTTGTACTCCAATCTTCCATAGTCATAGGTATATGTCTTTCTGCTCTACGTTCCGCAAGTTCTAAAAAGGCATTTACTATTCTTTCTAAATCTTCAATCTCTTCTTTAGTTAAATAATTTTTAGCAATTACAACATCAGATTCCATGATTTTACCATTTGGAGAATTTTTCCAAGAAGTTAAATTCATATTTTGTTTTGTATGATCTGCCCTATTATAAATTATTTCAGCTGCCGTTTGATGAGTTATCGCGTAATGCATTTTGTTCTGAATTTTTTTAAAGAAATCAATAGTAGTTGGAGATGTAGCATCATAATCAATACTTGTAGCATATATGTCAGTAATTTTTTGATAAAATCTTCGCTCACTCAATCGAATTTCTCTTATTTCCTCTAAAAGTTTTTCAAAATAGTCTTCATTTAAGAATGATCCATTTTCCATTCTTTTTTTATCTAATACATAACCTTCAATAGTATATTTTTTTAAAACTTGTGTTGCCCAACGTCTAAATTGTGTTGCACGTCTTGAATTTACTCTATATCCTACAGAAATAATGGCATCTAGGCTATAAAATTCAACGTTTCGTTTTACATTACGTTTTCCTTCTTTTTGAATTGTTTCCATTTTGGAAATAGTTGAATCTTTAATAAGTTCTCCTTCATCATAAATATTATTTAAATGCTTATTAATTGCTGGTACATTAACATCAAATAACTCAGCCATAGCTTTTTGTGTCATCCATAAATTATCATTCTCATATCTAACTGCAATTCCTTTTTCTTGTTCTTGAGTTTTAAAAACTAAAAACTCCTCTGTACTGCTAATAACTTCTAAATTTTTCAAAAAAACATCTCCTTTCGTTTTTAATTTCAAATAAAAATAGTAACTATATTATATCAAATTAATGGATATGAATAAATGCTTTTAACACTAAAAAAGGAGCTAGATCTTAGCTTCTTTTATTATTTAGTTCATTATAAAGTTTTTCTATTTTTACTAGTTCATCAAATTGATTCTTAGGAGCACTCCTTTTTATCATACTTTTTCTTATAGCATCAATTCTTTCATTATATGAAATAAGAGCTTGTTTATTACTTTTATTTCTATATTCTTCTAATAGGTTCAAATGATTATCAACTACTGAAATAATTTCAAATTCTTCACCATTTGGTATAACATAATTTACTTTAACACCAAGTTCTAAACAATTAAAAATAAAAGAGGATAAAAATTCATAACACTTATTATGAGATTCAATATTTGATAACTTAGCATTGCTTGCAGTCAATGATTCTTTTTCATATCTTTCTCTTGTAGCAATTAAGCTTTCTAAATTACCAACAACAACTACATTAATAATAATATCATAATTGCTAGGAATGTTTCTTATTACCTCTAATAAACTATCATCTAAAGGCGCTTTTTCTCTTAAAGGTGAATAACCACTTTGAATTGCATAATTAAAAAGTTCATCTCCCCAAAGGTGAGCATCATAATTAGTAAGTTTGGCATAATCTGTTGGATAATATTCTATAATTTCATTAGAATATTTACTAAACTTACGATAATCATCTGAATTAATAATCACATATTTTTCTAAATCCGAGTTATTTATAAAAGTTGTTTTTCCACACCCAGGTTGACCAACAACAAACATAACAGATGGATTTTCATCCTTAGACACACCTGAAAACAAATCTTTTTTTATTGTTTCCAAAACTTCATCATGTTCCTTTTTAGTTAATTTATATTTATGAGTGAGTTCATCTATTTGATTTTCCATTATACTTTCACCATTTTTCTTATTTTAATTCATACCTTTTTTCTTTATTAAAATCATTTATTTTTTTATCGATATAACTAAGAAGTTCTAAATTATCAACAAATGGACTTTTTCTAACGCCACTTCTTACTTCACTATCAAATATATCATAATACTCTTGTTTAAATTGAATAGCTCTTGTATTTACAACAAAAGAATAAATTGGAATATCACTAAAATATGAAACCCCATAGCCTAATGAAAAGAATTTAGCCATAGAGGAAAGATGAACATCTAAAAAATAATTTTCTCTTTCATCAGGAACTAAAGAGCTTAATATATGAGATAATTCTAAAAGTCTACTAAATTTACCATAAGGAGAATATGCTTTATTCTTTTTAAAGTAAGCATCAGTTAATTCGTCTTCACCAAATTCAAGTCGAAAATCATCATCAATTCTATCTTTTTTTATTATGTTTTTTTCAACTACCATAATATGCTCATATACTTTACTCCATAATTGCAAAAATAATTCTAAAAATTCATTATACATTTCTTTATACGATTCATCTAAATTATCAAGTACACTTTGTTTAATATATTCTATGTAATCATCAAATCCATAAGTTATTTCTGCATCTCTTAGATTTTCAAAGAAGACCCAGACGCCTCCCTTATGCTCTTCTAATTCCTTTTGTTTACTAATTTCTTCATTCATCTTCATAGTTTCATAAAGCATACTTTTCTTACGTGCGTCTCTTTCTTCTTCTTTCCGCGTCTCTACTCCCTCATAATAATCTAATATTTCTCGATAAGCTGATTCAATTAAAACAAATTCATTAATATCAATTAAACCAGAAAGGTACTTTGCATGAAGTTTTTTATATTGTCTTAATGCCTTACTTTTACTTGGGTCTCCACTCTCACCTAATATATCAAATAAAGTATTTAATCTATTATTATAAGACATATTTCTTACCCCCTTAAACACATTTAGTATAGACAATTAAAAAATTTAAGTCAAGAAAAAACCTATGAAATAAATTCATAAGTTTCTATCTCTTTTTGTAACTTAAAATTACATTTTTAGATTTTGGAAGCTACTAAAATATCATCATGAACTTTAGTGGCATCAATTACATTACCTGTTGGAGCTATATAAATTGGTGCGTACTTACCATGCTTATCGACTAAAGTCTTTTCGCTTTTCATAACTTTCAGAGTATTTTCTAAAGCTTCTTCTACGTCTACTTCTCTTCCTAGCATAGATATCCCCCTTTTTTGCAACCTATAATATCACGATTTTTTTATAAAACAAATAAAAAGAAGTATTGTCTACTTCTTAGGATCTTTCTTTTTCTTTAATAAAGCATTCATATCTTCAGCAATTGTATCTTGTGAAGAAGTTATCTTATCAACACAAGTATAAAGAATTCTTAAATCTAACTTATCCTTTGGTGTCATATTAAAGAATCTTAAATTTACTTCATAACCTGAATCAATAAACAAAGTTAATTCTGCTTTTTTCTCACCAAAGCAAATAGATAACATTGATATTGATTTATAAGGTATTGTATAAATATTTTTTCTACTTCGACAATTATCAAATAAAGTAACCTTCTCATCTGTAAATATACCAAAATCTCTGCTAGTACGATAAACCGCTAAGACACGCTCTTTCTTTATATATTGTAAAGCATAAGCAGGTATTTCATTTTTATCTACAATACCTTCAAATTTAAAAGATCTAGTAATTCTTCTAAAGCTAGAATAACCCATATAATCACTTCCTTGAATACTGAAATTATTATAACTTATAAAACACTTATTTGTAAATAAGTGTTTTGACAGTAACTAAACACTTTAAAGTTTAGTTTTTAATTTTATTAAATAATTATATGATAAAATATATTCGGTGATAGTATGAAAATAGGTATTGATATAGATGACACTATAACAGACTCATATGATTTAATTACTAAAGCTTATGCTTTCTGCACAAACTCTAAACAAGAAAAGTTTATAAACAATAAATTATCATACTATGACTTGGAAAACTATTTTCCAAATTATAAAGATTTTACAATAAAAGCATTTGAAAAAATTATACCTCATGTAAAAATAAAAAATAATGCTAAATATGTTATAGATAAATTACATGAAATGGGTTATTCAATTGAAATAGTTACAGCAAGAAATCAGACAGAATATAAAGATCCCTATACTCTTTCATATGAATACTTAAAAAAGAACAACATTTACTTTGATTCATTAAATGTTAATGTTTCTAATAAAGGAAAGTTTTGTAAAGAAAATAATATAGATATACTTATTGATGATTCAATAAAGAACTTAGATGATGCAGCTAATCATGGAATAAAGCCCATAATATTTGGAAATATATTTAATGAGAATACAACTAAATATGAAAGAGTAAATTCTTGGCTTGATATACTTAATTTATTTAATACAAATTAAAAAGAGAATTAAATTCTCTTTTTTTAATGATGGTGATTATGTCCTTTAGAAGATGAAACTTCAATATGACATGATTCATCTTCACATTTAGAAGATTTATCCTCTACTTCAATCGTAACATGTTTAATTCCATGTTCCATCATTTCTTCTCTAATATTCTTCTTTAATTTACTTACATCTTTTTCATCAGTAACAATATGCATAGTAGCATAAACATTTACTTCATCCAAACTCCAAACATGAATATGATGAACCCCATCTACTCCATGTATCTTTGTTATATGGCTCTTTAGTTCCTGAATATCAATATAGGAAGGTATTTTTTCTAAAAATAAATCTAAAATATTTTTTAAATTTTTTATTGAATTTATTAAAATAAATAAAGCAACACCTATCGACATAATTGCATCAATTATACTTATATCCGTAAATTTCATAATAATCGATCCAATTAAAACAACTACCCAACCTAAAACATCTTCAAGCATGTGTAAGTTTACAGCACGCTGATTTAATGAATCTCCATCACGAGTAAAGAATGCTGCTAGAAAATTAACAACTGTACCTATTATAGCAAAAATAATCATACCATTATAATTAATCTCTACTGGAGTAATTATTCTTCTTACAGAAGATACAATAACTAAAATAGATCCAACAGTTAAAATTGTTGTAGTAATAAATGCTCCTAAAACAGAATATCTTACATACCCAAATGTGTACTCATCATCTGGATCTTTCTTACTTCTCTTTTCCAAAAAGTAGGATATTCCAATCGATAAAGCATCTCCCATATCATGTACAGCATCACTCGTAATGGCAACACTTCGTGTAAAAATACCACCAATAAATTCAAAAAGAGAAAAGAATAAATTTAAAATAAAAGCTACCAAAATATTATGTTCTGTCATCTTTACTTCACCCTAACTAATTATACCACAATAAATTGTATACATAAAAACAACATTAATGATATAATTTTGTTAGGTGGTACTCATGGATATAAAAAAGATAATGTTAAAAAATGAAGAACACATGTCAAAATATGCTTCTAAAGATAAAGACGCTATAAGATTATTTGGTAATCTAAGTGATGATATTCGTCCAAATTACTTTAGAGATATTGATAGAATAATTTATAGTTTATCTTATACAAGATACATAGATAAAACTCAAGTATTTTCTAATATGCAAAATGATCATATTTCAAAAAGAATTATACATGTTCAATTAGTTAGTAAAATTGCTCGTACTATTGGAAGAGCACTTGATTTAAATGAGGATTTAATTGAAGCAATTGCTTTAGGTCATGACATTGGTCACGTACCATTTGGTCATGTTGGAGAAAAATTTTTAGATAAATTATCTATGCGTTATAATGAAGGACATTTTATGCATAATGTTCAATCTGTAAGAGAACTTATGTATCTTGAAGATAACGGTATAGGTAAAAATTTATGTGTTCAAACACTTGATGGAATTCTATGCCATAATGGTGAATTTGTTCAAGAAAAATATCGCCCTAAGAAAAAAACAAAAGAAGACTTTTTAAATGATTATAATACCTGCTATAAAGATGATACTTATGTAAAAAAATTAGTACCTATGACAATGGAAGGTTGTGTCGTAAGAATAAGTGACATTATTGGATATCTAGGTAGAGATATAGAAGACGCTGTAAGATTAGGTGTATTTGATATAAATGAAATACCTGAAAGTGTAAAAAATATTTTAGGTAATTCAAATAAAGATATAGTTGGTACTATCACACAAGACATTATTGAGTCCTCAATCGGACATGATTACATATCAATGTCAGAAAGTGTTTATAACGCTGTAAAAGAATTAAAAAAATTCAATCAAGAACATATATATAACAAAGCTAATACAGAAAAAGATCGTAAAAATATTGAAACCATGTTTAATAAATTATTCGAATATCTATATAAAGTATTAGAAGACAACACTTTTGATAAAGATAACAATATATTCAAAATATATTTAGATAATATGACTGATGAATATAGAAAAAATACTAGCAATGCTAGAATTGTAATTGACTATATTTCAGGTATGACTGATGAATATTTCATAAGTGAATATAGTAAAATAAAATAAAAAGAGACATGGTCTCTTTTTTATTTGATTGAATCAATTAATAGTTTATTATCTTTAACAACTAAAGTAATATTTACCTTTTTACCATCTTGCGTTAAATGACTTAAACTTTCTAAATCTAGGGCATCTTTCATAACTTTAATCGTGTTATCTCCAGATAAATAATCAGATATATCTTTTGTATCATATCCTTCTACTTCATTAAAGTAATTTAATATTTCATATGGATTTTCTACTGTATATTTCATTAATTCTACTGAGTACTTATCTTCCTTTGTTTTTGTTATCTTACTTATTTGATACTTTATAATTGGAATTTTTGCAATATCAGCATTTCTTAAATCACTTAAATCTAGTTCATAAACATGTTCATTTATTTCATATCTAATAAACTTATTTAAAAGATATGGTGTTATACCAATTGACTCTATTTTTTCTTCGTCTAATTCAACGTTGAAGACTTTAGCAATTAATTCTTTTATTTCTTTTGCATTTAATTTAGATTTATTTTCATCATTCAAACTATAGAAAAGTGCATAACTTATATATCTATCTAAATCATTTGATTCAGTAGTATCTACTTCTTCTAAAGCATCTGAATATTCATCAATAAACTCTGATATCTTTATTCTTTCTAAGTTACTTAGTTTTTTCTTGTTATTATTTGTTAAACAAATTGTTACTGTTGCAAAAATTGCAACAATAACAATTGTTAATATACTTATAATAATTATCTTTCTCTTATCCATCTTAACTCCTCATATATTCTAGAATAGCTGTTTCATATCCAGTAGTTGAATCAGTACTTCTTGTTACTTCATAATATGGCTCAGTTCCACTTGTTGTATCTGGACTTGCATTAGTTGAACCAATAATCTTACCATCATAGTAATTAAATAGTCCATTTACTTTTCTTACTCCAATACCAGTAGTTGTACCAATTGCTTTTATTAGTGGATTAGTTATACTTACACTTGAGTCTGCAGTACCTGAAGTTTCACTTTCATCTTTTCTTCCCATTGTAAATGAGCCTGAATTAATATATACTCCATAAACTGTCTCTCCTGATACATCAATGTTAATATCATACTCATCATTTAAAGTTATATTGCTATTATCAATATAAACACCATAAGCATTTTTAGAGTTTGTTATATCAACATCTAATCCTTTTAATGTTATATTACTAGATTCTCCTGTATTATAAACAGCATATGTTTCTGCTCCTCTATCAATATTTATTGTAGTATTACTTAAATCTATTGTTCCAGTGTTTTCAATTCCTCTAAAAGCAGTATGCATATAACGTGTATCATCTGTTCTTACATTTTTCATTACAATACTATTATTCTCACCTGTAATAGTTCCAGTATTTTTTATTGCTGTTGGTGTATCATACCATCCATTATTTATAATAAAGTTCATTTTATTATTATTTAAAATAAGCCCGCTTGAAGCATTTGAGATAAACATATATTTATAATCAACATTATTAGATAATATAAAGTTAGAATTTATAATTGAACTTTTATCATTTGATACATTTGATAAAGAGACAGTTCCATAAATTGTTGAGTTATCTATATTTATTAATCCATACTGATTAGAAATAAATGATGGTTTAAATTCATCACCTATTGTCGCATTGTTAATAGTTAAGGTTGTATTGCTACTATATTGATAAATTGTATTAGAATAGCCATAGTATTTTCCACCATCAATCGTGGCAGTCCCATTATTGTATAATGCATAGTCATTAGTGCTATAAGCAGTAGTTCTATTTAACACAGCCTCACCATTATTATATATTGCTTCCTCACCAGTTGATGTTATATTACTATCATTTATTTCTAAATATTCAACATTATAAATTGGTCTAAATCCCTCAATAATTGAATTATTTATAACTGTTGAAGAAGATGCAATGTTATAAATAGTATAATTATAGCTTGAAGTATTGTTTGTTAGCTTAGCATTATTAATTGTCAAACTTTTATTATTATTAATTAAATTAACAGCTTTTTGTTCTTCAATAATTCCGCCTTTTTCTTCAGATAAATCTTTAATATTTAGATTACCATTGTTAACAAAAGTTACTGTTGAAGTTATTTTATGATTATTTAAGTCTATTGTTATAGTCTTATCTTCTGGAATAGTAATATTATAATATACAAATGCATTATCAGTTATAGTTAATGTATCTCCACTACTTGCTTCATCTATAGCTGTTTGTAAATTATTATATGTATTTTCTCCATTAGTAACAAAATCATTTTGGATAGCTAAAGTATTAGTAGTATATTCTTTTTCGTCTATTGTTTCAGTGTCAGTTATTATCATTGCTGATGTTGCTAAAGATGTGTACGCTTTATTAGCGGCATCTGTAACACCTTTTATGATTCCATCATAATATCTTACTGTCCCACTATTATATACTCCATACTTGTCTCCGATTATTGTTGGTTCCATTTTTATGTTTCCATCATCTGCTCCTATATGTACTACTCCGCCACATGATAAGCCATAATCTGTTCCATGTATGTTTCCACCATTTATAGTTAAAGCATTTCGTGTATCACTATGGGCAATTCCAGTTTTTCCTTTTATTGTTCCCCCATTTATCGTTATATTTCCACCAGTTTCAATTCCATTTCCTTTTGACGAATCAAGGATATTTATATCATTTATTGTTCCTGTTCCACTTATAGCTAATCCATCACCTTTAGTGTTTATTTCTAAATTATTTACTTCACCTGTTCCACTTAAACGAACTGCTTCTGTTGCATACGATGTTACTGTATATGTTTTATTTATTCTTCCTTCATTTATTATATAATTAGCGCTTTCAACACTTAGACTAGGTCCGGTTCCCCAGTCATGGGCCACATGTTCGATTGTTCCTCCATTCATTTCAAATGTTCCATATCTTATATATACAGCATACTCATATCCAGTGCCTCTTATTGTTCCTCCATTTATTGTTATCTTCTTTGTTTCTACATTATTATTGCTATAAATTGTATATCCATTACCATTTGTATTCTCTATTGTTCCTGACTCAAGTGTAAAATTTGCTTTTGGTATTATTAATGAAATTTGCTTATCTGTAATAATTTTACCTTTTTCTTCTGGGCTACTATCTTTTATTGTTAATGTTCCTTCATTTCCTATCGCTGCTGTTGTTGTTAAAGTGTGTCCCTTCAAATCTATTGTTATGTCTTTTCCTTCTGGTACAATAACATAATCAGTATTATTTCCATTTCCTGTAAATTCTATTGTTCCCGATGTTTCTATTGAAGAAAAAGCATCTTTAAGTGAATTATATGGTGTTTCATTTACCTTTAAATACGCTTGTTGTTCAATTAAAGTGTGAACTATATATTTTTTATCATCAATGGTTTCTTCTGTTTCTTTTGTTGTATATCCATTTGGCATATGATTATAACTGCCATTTGTTGCTCCTGTTACACCTTTTATGATTCCATCATAATATCTTACTGTCCCACTGTTATATACTCCATACTTGTCTCCTATTATTACTGGCGTTGTTTTTATATCTCCGTCATCTGCTCCTATATGTACTACTCCGCCACAAGATAATCCATAATCTGTTCCATGTATATTTCCACCATTTATAATCAAAGCATTTTGTGTACCACTATGATAAATTCCAGTTTTTCCTTTTATTGTTCCCCCATTTATCGTTATATTTCCACCAGTTTCAATTCCATTTCCTTTTGACGAATCAAGGATATTTATATCATTTATTGTTCCTGTTCCACTTATAGCTAATCCATCACCTTTAGTGTTTATTTCTAAATTATTTACTTCACCTGTTCCACTTAAACGAACTGCTTCTGTTGCATACGATGTTACTGTATATGTTTTATTTATTCTTCCTTCATTTATTATATAATTAGCGCTTTCAACACTTAGACTAGGTCCGGTTCCCCAGTCATGGGCCACATGTTCGATTGTTCCTCCATTCATTTCAAATGTTCCATATCTTACAAATACATTGTAATAATATCCATGCCCTTTTATTGTTCCTCCGTTTATTGTTATCTTCTTTGTTGATAAATTATTGTCACTATAGATTGTATATGCATAATTATTTGTACTTGTGTTTTCTATCGTTCCTGAGTTTATTGTTAGATTTCCGAGAAGTCTTATAGCTGGATATGATCCATCTCCTGTTATATATCCTCCATCTACATTTAAAGAAGCAGTAGTTTCAACATAAAGTGATTTTATATTGCCACTTTTTAAAGTTACATCTGTTTCAAGTAAATATAAAGACCATCTATTAGAAGTTAAATAGCTATCATTATCTATATTTAAAACTCCGTCTCCTTTATGTGTAAGAGTGGTTCCGTTCTTTCCAGTAAGTCTAGAGTTGATTATATTTATATCTTTATTGTTTAAAATAACTTGTGCATCAGTTGATTGGCTTACACTGATATTTTTAACATTTAAAGTTTTATTATTTGTTATTGCAACTGATGGTTTTAATTCACCTTTTTCTTCTCCACTATCTTGAATTGTAAGTGTACCATTGTTTGTTACTGCATTTCCTAGTTCGACATTTTGTCCAACTATATCAAAAGTAATGTTTGCATCTTCATTTATAGTTACTTCATATGGTGCTTCAAAGTCTCTTACGGCATATAAGTTATATCCACTTAAAGATGATGAATTTATTCCATCTTGTAAATTAAAATAATATGCTGTTCCATTGGTTGTAGTTTTTACGACTGCTCTTGTTACTTCTTTTACTAAGTATACTTTTTGACAATTCTTTATATCATTATGGTCAACAAATACATAGTATTCTTCTGGTGTATTTGCTACATCTCCATTTATTCCTACTACTCCTTCAACATATCCATCATAAAAGTTTAGTGTTCCTTTTTGTTCTATACCTATAGAGGCACCAATTATTGATGGTGTTTCTGTTGAAATTGTTCCTTCATTATTTCCAAGTGTTAATGTTCCATTATTTATTATGGCTGCTCCATTTGTATTTTCTATTTCACCATTATCTATTCTTAATTTGCCATCATTTGTTATACTTCCAGTTATCTTATGTGAATCTAAATTTAATACTACTTCTTTTTTATTTGTTGATGTTTCTTCTATATCTTTTAGCAAAATAATTTCATCATTTGTCTTTGCTGCATTAAATGCTCTTTGTATAGTTAAATAGTATACATCATTTATTCTTGCTACTGCTTCTGATACTGGTATCCATACAGCTTTTATAACTGTATTTTCGGAAATCATTACTTTATTATCTTCTATT
>CAZWST010000036.1:0-16034 GCA_964636965.1 uncultured Muribaculaceae bacterium | reverse complement strand
GAATATCCAACATAACTATAAGGTTTATTAATATTATAAGTTATATTACCACTTCTAACATCATCACTTATTTTCCTACATAACTTTCTTCCACCTAAAGTCATCCATAAGATTTCAGTAATAATTACATACCAAGTCATTTGATTCATATTATATCCATTTATAAGTTCATTTGGATCACTGTATAAATACCTCCATAAGTTAAACAATATAAATAACATTATAAAGTATCCAACAAAACCAAATGCTATATTGAATATATATTGTAAATTACTCATTATCTCTGTTTTAATAATAAACAAATACTTTTTCATAAGCTATTCCTTATTCTTATAAATATTACTAATAATATCTTCTAGTGGAATATTAGAAATATTAATATCAATTATATTATCAGGATTAAGTAACTTTATAGCATCAGCTACACTTCTCTTAGTAGTATCCACTTCTATTTTTAAATTATATCCTTTATCTTTAAGTATAGTAATGCCTTCTTCATCATCTAAGTTAACTCTTTCTTTCATCTTAGCTTCTACTATCTTTTTATTTAAATAATGATACTTTAAATTTTCCATTGAATCATCTAGCACTACTGAACCATTATTAATAATTATTACTCTTTTACAAAGCTTTTCAATGTCACCTACATCATGACTTGTTAAGAATATTGTTGTCTTATATTCCTTATTCATTCGTTTAATTAATGTTCTAATATTTTCTTTAACAACTGGATCTAATCCGATAGTAGGCTCATCTAAAAAAAGTATTTTTGGTTCATGAATTAAAGAAGCAACTATTTCACATCTAATTCTTTGACCTAATGATAAATTCCTAACAGGCGTATTAATAAACTCATCTAATTCAAATAACATTTTTAATTCTTCAATCTTCTTTTCAACAACACTTTCTGGTATGTCATAAATTGCACCAAAGAATTTAAAGTTATCATATGGAGTTAAATGAGTCCATAGTTGTTCCTTTTGTCCAAATACAGTACCTATTTCATAAGATAATTTACGTCTATCTTTAGCAGGATCATATCCTAAAACTTTAACACTACCCTTATCTGGATAAAGTATACTAGTCATCATCTTAATAGTTGTACTTTTACCTGCTCCATTCGGACCAATAAATGCAATAATTTCACCCTTTTCAACTTCAAAACTTATATTTTTTACAGCATTAACAATTTTATATTCTGGTTTAACAATAGATTTTAAACTACCCTTTAAACCCTTCTTTTTTATTTTAACTTTAAATGATTTAGATAATTTCTTAACTTCAATTATTGCCATAAACTCAACACTTCCTTTCTATCTACTATTGCATTTATTATATCATGAAATTACTTTAAGTAATAATAAAAGCACAGAGTACACCACTTAAGAATGTGACTCCGTGCTTAACACTCGTGTAGGACTTTTCTTCCCTATGTAGCTCATAATAATATTTATACATACTCACTTTCATTACTTAAAATACTAATCTTATTCGTAGTTAAATATGCAAAAAGCCACGAATAAAATATTCGTGACTCCAATTATTTAATAATTGTGTAGGTTTTACCCCGAGATAGCTCACAAGTAATTTGCTTATATCTCCTCACTTGTATATACATTTTACACGATTTTTTTTATTTGTCAAATTTAAAATAAAAAAGGACTTATAAGTCCTCTTTATAGAATTTATAATACTTTAACATTTTAGAATTTCCTCTTATAAGTCTTATAGCTTTATTACGTATTTCATAAGTACGCGCTTTACTAAGTCCATGAACATCAGCAATGGCATTAACATCTTGTTTTTCATAATCATGAAGTTCATAAAATCTATTTAATATATCTTTCTTTCTATCATCTAATCCTTCACAAGAGAATGCATCTTCAACAAAGTCAGATAAGACCATATTTTTGGTTAAAATATCAGCAAAATCATTTTCATAAACTAAATCAAGATTAACTCTTAAACCTTGAATACCAGTATCAATTAATAAAGCTAAATAATTACTTATTTTAGTTCTACTTAAATTAATATCATCATTTTTATCTTTAATAGAGTCTATAATATATTCTATTAATTCATAAGTTTGTTTAGTTAAGCCAGCATCAGATAAACCTAAATCATTAAGTCTAGCACCCACTTGTGGATAAAAATTATCATCTTTAATATTAAAATAATTTGCAACTATTTCACAAAACTCTTTAAAACTTAATTTACCATATATCTTATGATGATTTATACATTCAAATAAAATATTAACAAATATATCACTAGTAAATAAAGATACATCTGTTGCAGTAAAAGATGTTTCATTTAATATTTGTGATAATTTACTGACAAAAGATGATTTTAATATTTTTGAAAAAGCATCTACTTTTAATAATGCTCCATCATATATCTCTTTTACCCAAAGTTCATTACAAGTATTAATTATATCACCAACATCATAAGAAACATTATTAATATTTCCAAGTTTATTACTTCTAACATAATTAACAATCACATATAAAGTTCCTTCAATAACTTTATTCATTAATTTCGTCTTTTCATCTTCATTAACTGTATTAATAGCTTTTATATATAAATCCCTAGCTTCATCAATATTTAATCTAGGATATACTTTAACTTGCTCTTCCCAATTTTTTAATATATCAAATTCTTTATTATTTTTACCCACAATTTATTTCCCCTTCTTTATTGAGGAAATATTATATACTATTTTCATAAATATAGCAAATTAAAGATTAGTATAGAATATTTGACAATTAAACTTATATATTATATGATATGTGCGTTTGAAACGGAGAATAGTTATGAATAAAATTGTAATAAAAAAATTATTACTAGCTTCTTTAATTGCATTAGAATTAAATAGTAGTTTTACAAGAGCTGATGTAAGTAAAGTATATGCTCAAGAAGAAAGTTATGAAGATAATTTAATCTATTTAAATGAAAATGGTAAGAATTTATTACTTATCGCGATAACTTATGGAGATTATAAAGAAGTAACTTTAGGTTATAAATTTCCAAAAGATAATGCCATATGGTTTAAAGATGCTCTATCCAATAGAACTTATAATATGAATAGAATATCGGACTTTATGAAATATCCGAAATTAGTATATGAAGAAATTAGAAACATCTTACCAGATGAATTAAAGAATCGTGATTATTTAACTAGAGAAGAAGCATTAGAAATTGTTGCTAACTATCGAGTAGTTGATGCAGTTACCAAATTACCTAGTGCAGAGAATGTATATCATGATTATATATATCAGACATTTGAATCAATAGAAACAGGGGAAAATGTTCCTCATATCGCAAATAGTAGTTTATTCACTGATCCATATGATGCATTTAATAAATTTTCTCTAGAAGATAATTATGATGAAGATAAAGAAATAATTGATTCACCATTAGATGACTATAAATTAGGTATATGTGAATACTTAGGAGTTTATGAATGTTATAAAGATATCTATAGTGAAGAATTTAAAAGAGATTATAAAGGTGGAATAATTACAAGATTTTATGTATTTGATGAAAAAGGAAATTATCTAAAATCCCTTTATACACAAAAACAGGTTGATAAGTTCATCTTAGAACACAAAGAAAAAGTCAATTCATACATTTGGAAAGCTGCTTTATATCAAGCAGATAACATGGACGAAATACTAATAGATATTAGTAATAACAAAGTAATTCCAAGTAAAGACATAACATATTTTATAAGCTATAATCCAAAGCCTAAAAATTTAACTATAAAATAAAAGAGCGACATAGTCGTTCTTTATTTTTGTAATACTTGATAATATTTATTATTTTCCATTAACTCTTTATGAGTACCTTTTCCAACAATCTTACCATTATCAACAACATATATTTTATCTGCCATTTTCATTAATGCTGGTTTATGAGTAATCATAAGAATTGTATGATCCTTCTTTAAATCTTTTAAAATTCCCATAACTTTTTTACTAGTATTCAAATCCAAACTCGATGTTACTTCGTCAAATAAAAGTACTTCAGATTTAGATAACAAAGTTCTTGCAAGCGCGATTAACTGTTTTTGCCCACTACTGATATTCTCAGCATCCCTAACTAGCTTTGTATTATATCCATCTTTTAAACTCATTATATAATCATGTATACCAGCTCTTTTACAAGCTTCTATTTGATGTTCATGATTTGAATCAACTAAATTTAAATTCTCTCTTATAGACATATCAAATATAAATGGTTTTTGAGTTACTATTGAAACATTACTTGCATATACTTCTTTTGTATAATCATATATAGATTCACCATCCAAAAGAATTGAACCTTCTGTTACTTTATAAAGTCTTAAAAGAAGTCTAAATATTGTTGATTTACCTGATCCACTTTTACCAACTATGGCAGTAAAAGAATTCGGTTCAATCGTAAATGAAACATTTTTCATTGTAACATTCTTTTCATAAATAAATGAAACGTTTTTAAATTCAATTTTACCTTTAATAAAATCATTAGAATTATCACCAAAATCTAACATATTCTTATTTTTATAATTTAATATATTATAAATTCTATCAACCCTTATTGAATTACTAGAAAGATCATTTAAACATCCATAGAACTTTTCATATTTACTTTCGATATTTTCATAATAACCTATAACAAGAACTAAAATTGATACTTCATAATAACCATTTAATACAAGATATATTAATATTCCATAAACAGCTATCTTACCAAATCCAAGTATACTAGGAATAAATACTGAAATGTTATTATCATAAAATCTTTTCTTAAAATAATTCTTTTCACGATTACGTCTATATTTATCTAGATAGCCATTTAAGTCTTCCTTCATATTAAATGATTTAATCTCTTTTGAACCATCTAATACTTGTCCCATTAAACCAGATATATTATCTTGTTCTTTTCTTTGATTAGTTAAATAAAAGTCTCTCTTTTGCATATTTATACCAAATACTTTTATAGTAATAATTAATAATACAACAGTAATAACACCAATATATATATTAACTGTAAATAAAATAATAACTGTAATTAATATGCCAATAAGTTCTGTAATTGCATCGAATGCTTCATCTGCAATTTGTTGAACATGACCAACATCATTAAAAGCTGTATTAACTATATAAGCAACTGTAATATTTTTGGTAAAATTCTCATCATAAGATGTAACTTTATCCATTATTAATTCTTGCAACTTATTATGTACAAATGATGCATTATTCTTATAAGCATTATAATTATAATGATGACATAAAACATAGGTAATGGATACTGCTAAAAAGAAAAATGCAACTGTTAATGATAATCTTAAATCTAAAGCAGTAACATATTTAATTATAAGTGATGCAAAATAAGGTATAAGTAACAATGAAACACTTCTTAAAAAAGCTGATAAGAATAAATGAAATAATAACTTCTTATTATTAGCACCTAAACTAAAATACTTTTTTAAAATATTAAAATACTTTTTAATCATTATCAAACACTCCTATCTTACTTGGAGATTTTCTAGATTGTAACATTTGATATATCTCATTATTTTTAATTAACTCTTTATGAGTACCAACCGCGTTAATTCTTCCTTTATCAAGCACAATTATTCTATCAGCTACACACATTAAATCAGGTTTTTTAGTAACCATAATAATTGTATGATCATCTCTTAAGTTTTTAATTAGGTTAGGTACTAATTTAGCTGTATCAGGATCAAGTGATGTTGTTATATCATCTAAAAGTAGCACTTCAGCATCAGTTAATATTGTTCTTGCAATAGAAATCATTTGTTTTTGACCACCAGAAATATTACTTCCATTTTCTCTTAAGACTGTATTATACCCGTTAGGTAATGTTTCAATGAAATCATGAATTCCCGCTTTCTTACAAGCTTCTATTTGATTATTAATATTTTTATCAACAAAGTCTAAATTATGTCTAATACTCATATTAAATATGAATGGTTTTTGAGTTACAACTGAGACTATACTTGAATAACTTTTCTTAGAAAATTCAAATATATCAGTATTATCTAGTTTAATAGATCCCTTACTTTGTTTATAAAGTCTTAAAAGTAAATTTAAAATCATCGTTTTACCAGAGCCTGCTTCACCAACTATTGCAACTACTTCATTATGATCAATTTTAAAGTTGATATTATGTAATACTTCTTTTTTATTCAAAGTAAGACTTACATTTTTAAATTCAATCACACCATAGATATCCTTCGTATCAAGCTCACCAAATTTTATATCTTCTGAATTATAATTTAATATATCATTAATTCTAGAAACAGCCGTATTAGTTTCTCTTATTGTTGAAGAGGAAGATATTAAATCATTAATATAAGTAACTAAATATTCATGATAAGATGCAACAAGTACTAAAACGCTTACATCAATTTTATCAGTAAATACTAAATATATTAATACTAAATATAATATAAATCTAAATACATAAGTTATAGCTTTTACATCATTATCTCTTAAAGTATAATAATTCCTTTTAATACCATAGAATTTAGTAAAATTCTTTTGAATAACAAATAACTTAGATTTTAACTTTTCTAGCATATTAAATGTTTTTATTTCTTGAAGACCAGAAATTATTTGAGTTAGTAAACTAGTATAATTATCATCTTGAACTTTCACTTTATTATGATAATAATTAACTTTTCTATCAGTTTTATTGCGCATTGTTAAATAAAAGAAAGCAAATAGAATAAAAATAAGTGCTAAATATATATTAATCGTCCCAATAATTATAAGAACAGCTAATATCTGAATAATACCAACAAAGAATTCTGATATCTGATCACACATATCACCTATTTCAATAATATCTGAATTAATTGAATTCATTAATCTTCCTTTACTTATAATTCTAGTGAAATTATCATCAACACTTAATAACTTATTTAACACCTTTTTAGTCATCCTGTTATAACAATAATTCATATTAAAACCATATATATAATAATTAACATAAAGTGTTATTGTATAAAAAACATAAATACCTGCAAAAATAGCTAAGGCAATAGAGGTCATTCTTGCATCATTCATTGTTAAATATTTTATTATTAATGATGCGGCAATAGGTAACATAATTGATGCACCTTTATATAAAATGGCAGAAAAGAAATTAACAAATACATATTTAAACTTTAATTCTGCTAATACTAGATAATCTTTAATAAACTTATAGTACTCTTTTATCATCCTAAACTACTCCAAACTATTATAAGTATAACAAATTAATTAAACACATTCTAGTAAGTTTACATTATATATCATCTTTTAAACAAATTAAAAAACCTAAATAATTTAGGTCTTATATTTTATCTATTAATATATTCAATTTCTCCCATTTTACTTGTAGGAACATATCCAGGAATAGAGTTAATTGTATCTTCAATACGATTTACTACTGATGCACAAGTTAGCCTAACTGTATCAGGTTCAGTAACAATAACACTTGTTGAAGGCTCACCCTCAATTGTCCAAGCATTAGTATCAACATCTTTTTTACCATATACTTTACCAATACACTCGGCTTCAATAATAACACCTTCTTTAGTTTCCCCAGTTACTAAAGCACTCATACCAGTTGCATAACCTTTTTTAATTGTAGTACCTAAAGTAGCAGATGGTGTATCTTCTTCTGCAACAATTGGAATACACTTTTGCTTCATACTAGTTAAAGTAAAACCAAATCTATCGGCAAGCCATGGTACAACATTCCACATGTATGATGGCGTATATTTTCCATTATTTATTAATTCTTGTCTTTCTTCATCGCTTATTTCATCAGCCGACGCAACATCACGAGCAAAGTCATCTAATGATAGCCCAGCTCCATGAGCTTTAGCTAAAGCAATACCATAATCTTCAACATTATAAGAAGAAGATCCTTTAATCTTTGTTATCTTATGTGTTGCCCCGCCTAAAGTATAAATTAAATTGCCCCAGAATACATCTTGATATCCTGTACCTGTAATAGTGCAATTATTATCCTTAGCAAGTTTATCAAGTTTAGCTGTTAATGTTGGATTTGAAGCACTTGGATAAAATGCTTCTTCACACGTTGTAATTGCATTTATTCCATTCTTAGCTAAAGTAGTTAAAATTTCATCTAGTTCACCAATTAAACTAGTTGTTGTAACTATTGCACAGTCAGGTTTAACTCTTAAAATTAAATCTTCTAAAGTGGCTGCATCTTCAATAATTACTCCAGTATCATTACCACCTAAAATAGATGAAATATCTTTACCAATAATATTCTTAGATACATCAACAGCACCAACTAAGTCATAACCTTTATCCAATACATATTGCATAGTATAAAGGCTCATTTTTCCACATCCAACTTGAATAATTTTATATTTTCCCATTTTATCTCCTTTTTATTCTCCTCAAGATAAGTATAAAATATATATTAATTTTTATAAATAAACTATATTTTTTTTACAACTATTTTACTAACTTTGTGTAAATAATTAGATAATAAAAATCATCTATATTATAATTAATATAGGTGATACTATGAAAGAAGAAATAACTTTCAAATCTAAAGATGAATTAACAAATATAAGAGGAGTTATATGGGCTCCAGTTGGAGAAGTTAAAGCAATTGTTCAAATATCTCATGGCATGGTTGAATATATTGATAGATATGAAAAGTTCGCTTTATCTTTAAATAAAAGAGGAATTCTTGTATGCGGTAACGATCACTTAGGTCATGGACACTCAGTAACAAGTGCTAATAATTTAGGTTACTTTGCCAAGAAAAAAGCTGATGAAATACTAGTAGAAGATTTACATACTTTAACTAATATTATTAAAAAAAGATATCCAGATAAAAAAATATTTCTACTTGGGCATTCAATGGGATCATTTATTGCAAGAAATTACATAACTAAATATAGCAGTGATATAGCTGGTTCTATAGTAGTTGGATCAGGATACAAAAGTCAAGCATTAATGAATTTTTCACTTGTTCTAACTTGGTTAACTCAAGTTTATCACCATGGTTGGTATTATCGTTCTCCACTATTATATAAACTTACTAATGGATCATTTCATAAAAAGTTTGAAGAAGGAAATAGTAATCCATTATGTTGGCTAACAACTGATATGAATATCATTAATGAATATCGTAGAAATCCATTAAGTAAATTTAGATTTACTTGTAACGGCTACTACACTTTATTTACTTTAATAAAAAAAGCATGTAGGAAAAAATATGCTAAAATGATTAGAAAAGATTTACCATTATTAATCTTATCTGGTAAAGACGATCCTGTTGGTAATTTTGGTAAAGATATTAAAAAAATCGAGAATCTTTATAGAAGCGTTGGAATAAATTCTATAAGTATTAAACTATACAATGGTATGAGACATGAAATACTTAATGAAACAAATAATGTCCTACCAATAACTGATATAATTAATTTTATTGAGAAAAAAATGGAAAACAATTAAGTTTTCCATTTTTATATTCCTAAAACAAGTCCTGCTATTTGAAAATAGATTAATAAACTACAAGCATCAACGATAGTTGTAATAAATGGACTAGCCATTACAGCTGGATCAAATCCAATTTTTTTAGCTATCATTGGTAACATACACCCAATTGATTTGGCAAGTAAAATAGTTACACATAAAGTTAAACAAACCGTTAAAGCAACAAACATAGTAACCTTATCAATTAAAATCATCTTAATAAAATTACATACTCCTAAAACAACTGAACACAAGAAAGCTACTCTAACTTCTTTCCACCATACACGTATAATATCACTAAACTCTATATCATTTAATGAAAGAGCTCTTATAATACTAACACTTGCTTGTCCGCCAGCATTACCGCCTGTATCCATAATCATTGGAATAAAAGCTGTAAGAATTGTATAAGCAGCAAGTTCAGATTCAAAATTCTTTATTATGCCACCAGTAAATGTTGCTGAAACCATTAAAAGTAAAAGCCAAGGAATACGCGCTTTAAATAAAGATAAGACCCCAGTTTTTGAATAAGGCTTATCTCCAGGTATAATAGCAGCCATTTTCTTAATATCTTCAGTAACCTCTTCTTCTAATACATCAATAACATCATCAACAGTAATAATACCAACTAGTCTTTTTTCAGAATCAACTACAGGCATTACAGTAAAGTCATATTTTTTAAAAATTGTTGCAACTTCCTCTTGATCAGTTAAAGTATTAACATAAATAATATCATCATTATATATATCTTTTATTAATGTTGATTTATCATTAAATAATAAATCTTCTATTTCTACTCTACCTAAAAGTATTCTTTCATTATCAACAACATAACAAGTATGAATTGTTTCATAATAAAGGAAATTACTTTTAAGTCTACTAATAGCTTCTTCGACAGTAATATCTTCTTTTAACTGAGGATATTCAACAGTCATGATTGATCCAGCTGACTCATCCTTATAATTAAGTAATTTGTTTATATCTTTTCTTGTATCTTCCTGACAATCTTTTAAAATCTTAGCAACTATATTAGCTGGCATCTCTTCAAGTAAATCAGTTGCATCATCAGCTGGCATTTCATCAATTAACTTAACTATTTCACCATCAGATAGATATTTAAGTAAATTAGTTGCAACATCAACTTCAAATTCGGCAAATACTTTTGCAGCTTTATCTTTTGGCATCACTCTAATTACTTTAGCAAGATCTGATTCTGATAAATCAGAAAGTATCTCTGCCAAATCAATCTCGTTTAAATCATTAATTACATTCTTTAAATGTTTAAAGTCTTTTTCATCAAGAAGTTCTTTTATTCTCTTCTTCATATTCTACCTCCAAAAATAATAATATATTAAAACTACTACACTGGCTCGGTTCCATATCATCACTTCCTTCGGTATGTATCAATTATAACAATATTTTATTCAAAAAAAAAGATTTAGTTAATACTAAATCTTTTCTATTTTTTTGTGTTAGAAGTTTTTTTAGAAGATTTACTCTTAGCTTTAGTTGCTTTATTTTCTTTCTTTTCTTCTTTAGTTTCTTTTGATTCCTTTTCTGGTTCTTCTTCATCTTCATCTTCTTCATAGTATTTGTTTTTACTACTACAAACGATTAAGACTATAATAATAACTACACATAAACCTAAAACTACCATTCCGACAATATTACTTGAATCATCTTTTAATGAATCCATATTACCACTATCTATTGCAGCAACTACATCTTTATAATTTTTTGATCCATATAAATCATCGATAGTTTTCTTTATTTCAGCTTTAGATTGTTCTCCAAAACCTTCATAATCTTGATTTCCAATTACATAGTAAGGAACTCCACCACCATTATTGTGAAAATAATCTCTTACTTTATCAAGTAATTCGGCAGCAAGACTTTCTTGAACACTATAATCTTTAACATTGAACTTGTCTTTGTAATCTTTATCTTCCTTTAATTCTGCTAAAAATTCATGTAACTCTTGGCAGTGTGAACAAGTTGGAAGATAGAATACATGCATTGTAACAGCCTTCTCATCTTCTGACACTGCATAACCTTGAGCAGTTGTTGTAGTTGTTGTAGTCTTCTTTGATGTCTTCTTAGCTGCATCTACATTAAAAAATGGTACAACTAATAATAAAGATAGCATCATAACACAAAATAATCTACTTATTTTTTTCATAACCATTCCTCCTATAAGTCTATAATCATTATACCACAGATATATAAAAATAGTATGAAAAAATTAAAAAAGGTAAGAAAATACATCTTACCTTATAAAACAGAAGAACTTGATAAACCAAGAGGTATTCCAATTACATACCAAAGTAGTAAAAGTACTAACCACATTGCAAGTATTATCAAAGCATAAGGTATCATATACTTAATACTTTTAATAATACCTACACCATCTTTATCATATTTCTCTAAAAATGATATATATATAACAAAATAAGCCATAACAGGCGTTAATGGATACATTATACTTGATCCTACAGTAAACACAAGTTGAGCAAATTCTGCAGTAAATCCACCACTCATCATAGCTGGTACTACACTACCACTTAGAATATTCCATCTATTAACAAAAGAAGGAAGTAAAATAGTAGATATAATACTGAATACTAAAACAAGTAATAATAAAGGTATACCAGTAAATGAACTATTCAAAACTATATTAGATAAAGCAGCAGTTACTAATGAACCAATATTAGTATATCTTAAAAGAGAAATAAACATACTAGAACAGAAAATTAGTACGATTACTTTACCTATATCATCGAGTGAATGTGATAAATAATTACATACATCATGATGATTCTTTATAGATTTAGTACCAAATCCATATAGAAGTCCACATATAATAAATAAGAATGTTACTATGAAGACAAAACCACTATTGAAAAATGAATCATATCCAAATAATTTATCGATATATCTATTTTGTGAATAATCAAGTAGGTTACCACCAAATGGAACTCCCGGAATAATGTTATAAATGAATATTAATAAATATATCAAAGCTCCAATACCAGCAAATAATAAACCTTTTTTCTCTCTTCTAGTTAAATGATCTTTATCTTGAAATATTTCCTCTTCATCTACTTCATATTTACCTAAACGAGGTGCAATAACTTTTTCAGTTATATAAGTTATAAGTGCTGCACCAATTAAAGTAGCAGGTATCATTATATATATATAACATGAACTATTGATAACATACAAACTAGATATAATTCTAGCTGCATATTCAGTAGTTGTAATCATAGAAGAATCAACACTACTAATAACAATATTCATTCCATACCCTAAAGATAAAGCTGCAAATGCCGATATTATTCCAGCTTTAGGGTTACGTTTACCATACTTAAATAAAAGTGCCGCAAGCGGGATAAGTGCTACAAAACACAAGTCTCCAGATAAACTCGTAATTATACATATAAGAGTAAAGACAAATGTTACAACGGTCTTTGGCATATTTCTTGTTAAAACGAAGAATATCGAATCTAAAAATCCACTCTTATCCATTATACTAATCCCGATAAGTACAATTAATAACATACTTAAAGGAGTAAAACTAACAAAGTTTGATACTGTATTAGAAAATATATACTTAATACCAGAAAGATTTAAAAGTGATTCAACTGTAACTAAAGTTGTTTCATATCCTCCTGTTTTAGTATTAACTTTATTATAAGTAACAGCAGCATCAAAGGCATCTAATATTCCACTAAGAACTATAATAAAACCAGTAAGTAAAATAAAAGCCATTATAGGATGCATGCTTAATTTTTCACCTATTTTTTTAAACTTTTTCATCTATAACTCCTTTTAACTTTTTCTTAAATTCTAGTCTATCCATCATGATTTCTCTTCCACAGTTAATACATTTAATTTTAATATCTACACCCATTCTTGTAATTATCCACTCATTAGTTCCACAAGCATGAGCTTTTTTCATAATTACCTTATCATTTAATTTAAACTCTTTATCCATTATGAACCTCGACTTGTGGATAAGGTATCTTAACACCTTTTTTATCCAATTCATTTTTTACAAGACCTAAAATTTTTCTTTTTAATTCATATTGGTCTCCAGCCTTACAATAAGCTCTAAGTAAATAATTAACTGATGAATCACCTAATGCATCTATACCTAAATACTCAGTTTTTTTTGTCGTAAGACCTAACTCATCTATCTTTTCACAAACACTAGTTAATATTTTAGCAACACGTTCTTCTTTTTCTTCATAAGCAACAGGTATGCTAACTGCAACTGATGAACTTTTCTGACTTAAATTATAAACCGATGAAATTTCACGATTAGCTATTACTAGTACAACTCCATCAACATTTTTTATTTTAGTATTCTTTAAACCAAATTCAATTACCTCACCAGTAAAATCCTGATATTTAACAATATCACCTACAACAAAGTAATTATCCATTATAATATTAATTCCAGCTATAATATCTTTTAAAGCATCCTGAATAGCTAAACCACCAACTACTCCAACAATACCTAATCCTGTTACAAAACTAGTTATATCTACACCCCAAACGGAAAGTATAACCAAACAAGCTACAATTATAAAGAAATACTTTAAAATATTTTCACCTAAAGCTACAATGGTATTTCTTTTTTTAACTTCAATAGATTTAGAATCTTTATTAACTAACCTTTTTACTAATCTTTTTGATAATCTAATTACTAAAAAAGTAATACATACAGTTAATAAAGGAACATAAAACTTATAAGATGAAACTATCTTATATATAGTTTGGACTACAGCTTCAAACTCTGTCATATTATTCACCTATTTCTATATTTAAAATCTCCATTATACGATCTAAATCAGAATCACTATCAAAAGGTATAGTTATCTTATTAGTACCAACACTTACTCTTGTACCAATAACTTCTCTAAGAGTACTCTCATATATACGATGTCTTGCAGGTACTTCTTTAATTTTAATTTGTTTCTTTCTTTTTAAATGTTCAGTATCTTTAGAAATATCTTCAAGTGTTCTAACACTTAAACCTTCACTTTTTATTTGTTCATTTAATTCTTTTATTTGTTCTTCACTTTCAAGTTTTGATAAAACTCTAGCATGGCTCATTGAAATCTTACCATTTATTAAATCAGTTTGAACTTCTTCTGGCAAAGTCAATAAACCAAGTAAATTAGTTATATGACTTCTACTTTTACCAAACCTATGAGCAAGTTCTTCTTGAGTCATATTAGTCTTAACCATAAAATTCTTATAAGCTTGTGCTTCTTCTATTGGGCTTAAGTTTTCTCTTTGAATATTCTCAAGAAGCGCTATTTCCATCATAGCTTGGTCATCAAAATCTTTTACAATAGCAGGAATAGTTTCTAGCCCCGCCATTTTAGAAGCTTTAGTTCTTCTTTCACCAGCTACAAGCTCATAACCCTTTATACTTTTTTTAACAATAATGGGTTCGAATACACCATGTTCTTTAATAGAGTCAGCTAGTTCTTGAAGTGCTACTTCATCAAAATGAATTCTTGGTTGATAAGGATTACTTCTTATCTCGTTTATAGGTATTTCAAGAACCTCAGATTCAGGAGTGGATGTAACTATTTCATGTTCAAAACTACTAAAATCTAATTGTTCACTGTTGAATAGTTGTTCTAATCCTTTACCTAAAGCTTTTCTCGTATTATTTGTACTCATTTTTTCACCTCCAAAGTGATTATTTCATTTATTCGCTATCTCTTTCAATAACTTCTTTTGCAAGATTATTATAGGCTTCTGCTGCTCTACTAGTTGGATCATATTCATTAATTGGTTCACCATGACTTGGTGCCTCAACTAATCTAATAAGTCTTGGAATAATTGTATTAAATACTTTTTCATTAAAGAATTTCCTTACTTCTTCAACAACTTCAAGTCCTAGATTTGTTCTTGAATCAAGTAAAGTAAGTAAAACTCCTTCTATTTGTAAACGAGGATTTAATCTCGTTTGTGTCATTATAATTGTATTAAGTAACTGAGTAATTCCTTCAAGTGCAAAGAATTCACATTGAACAGGAATAATTACAGAATCACTAGCAACTAAAGCATTCGTTGTTAATAGTCCTAAACTAGGTGGACAATCAATTATTATATAGTCAAACTTTTCTTTAATAGGCTCGATAACATTTCTCAATTGTTCATTCATTTTAAAGTCGGAGTTATCATGTGTCATTTCAAGTAACTCAATATCAATACCAGCTAAATTTATTGTTGCTGGCATAATATAAAGATTACTAAATTTAGTTTTAATGATTGCATCCTTAGCAGGAGTACTACCATTTAAACAATCATATATACTAGCAGTAATATCGCTTTTATTAATACCTAAACCTGTTGAAGTATTTCCTTGTGGGTCTAAATCAACTAAAAGAGTTTTTTTACCTAATTTACCTAAAGATGCAGATAAATTAATACTAGTTGTAGTTTTTCCTACACCACCTTTTTGATTAACTAAAGATATTACTTTTGCCATTTAAATCA
>CAZWST010000035.1:0-16290 GCA_964636965.1 uncultured Muribaculaceae bacterium | reverse complement strand
GAAGTGGTAATATAACTTATAATATTAATAAACCTTATAGTTATGTTGGATATTCTTTATGTACACATTTAGGTGATATGTTCATAAAAGGTCTTATTTATATGATTTTGGGTATGCTAACTGGATTTATGTTTATAGGTGAATTTCCAAGTTTAAGTATATTAAGTGTAATAGTTATATTGATTACTGCTATTAATGCATCTGTTATAAGTACATTTTTAATTATATTTATTGGTTTAATTGCTTTCTTTATTGAAGATTCTGGACCTTTTTATTGGCTTTATAGTAAAGTTATACTTATCTTAGGTACGATATTTCCAATTGAATACTTTCCTAGAGTGATACAAAGTATTTTGAACTTTAGTCCAGTATATGTTGTTAGTTATGGACCAGCAAAATTATTTGTAGATTTCTCATGGGATAAAGCATTACAAGTTATTATCGCACAAGTAGTATATATACTTATAGCTTACTTGATATGTTACTTAACTTATAAGAAAGGGGTGAAGAGAATAAATGTTAACGGAGGTTAGAAATCAGTTAAATGTTACAATGCTTTCAATAAAATATGCATTAATGAGAGAGATGCTAAATAAAGTAACATTTATTTCAAATATTATATTCATGGTGCTTAATAACTCTTGTATGATTGTACAGTGGATCGTGTTATTCTCTTTAAAAAGTGATATGGGTGGTTATACATTTAAACAAGTATTACTTTTGTGGGGAATGGCTGCAGGAGTTTATGGAGTATCTCACTTCTTCTTTAAAAGATGTTTTAGTTTATCTGAAACAATTAATAATGGTAAAATGGATGCTTATATTGTACAACCTAAAAATATACTTATATCAGCAATTACATCTGATATAGAAGTATCTGCTTTAGGTGATATCGCGTTTGCATTAATTGTTTACTTTATCTATGGATTTAGTATTAAAACATTTATTCTTTATATATTCTTTTGTATTACGGGTGGTTTAATGTTAACTGCTGTATCAGTAATATTAAACAGTTTAAGTTTTTGGTTTAAGAATTCAGAGATGGTAAGTGATGTAGGAAATAGTTTAATGGTAAACTTCGCTACATATCCAGATGGTATATTTAAAGGGATTACTAAGTGGTTATTATTTACAATAATACCAGTAGGTATAACTAACTATATACCAGTTAAAGTATTAATTGATTTTAATCCATATTTACTTATGATTAATTTAGGAGTGTGTTTACTTCTAGTAGGTTTAGCTTTTATAGTATTTTATAGAGGATTAAAAAGATACTCTTCAAGTAACCTTATGAGTGTTAGAATATAAAAGTTGATAACTTTTGAGTTATCAACTTTTTATGTGTTCATATTTTTGATATAATATATTAAGAAAAGTTATTGTTAGGAGTTTATGTATGTATATAGTAAGTAAAGAAACAAAGAAAACTAAAAAGGTTAATGAAATATCTTACAGTGATATTGGTTTAAAAGAGAGAAATGATTTGCAAGAATGGATTGTAAATAATACAGAACTTTTGGGGGAAGAACTGCTAATTATACAAAAAGAGTTTGATGGATTTAATAATACGAGAGAGAGACTTGATTTGTTAGCTTTGGATAAAGATGGAAATTTGGTTATTATTGAAAATAAATTAGATGATAGTGGAAGAGATGTTGTTTGGCAAGCTATGAAATATGCCGGCTACTGTTCAACTCTTACAAAAGAGGATATTAAGTCAATATTCCAACTATATTTAGATAAATATGGAATAGGTGAAAAAGCAGAAGACTTAATTATAGAATTTTTAAATAAAAGTAATTTTGATGAAGTTTTACTTAATAACGAATTAAGTCAAAGAATAATACTTGTTGCAAAGAGTTTTAGACCTGAGGTTACAAATACTGTTATGTGGGCACTTAAATATGGAGTTGATATTAAGTGTATAGAAATTATACCTTATATGATTGATGGAACACTTGTCGTAGATACTAATCAAATAATTCCTGAAAAAAGTACTGAAGGTATGACCATAAAATATCAAGAAAAAGCTTATGAGCAATTTAAAGATAAAAATTATAAACTTAAAAGTGAAATATATAGAAATGAATTTTGGCATTTATTTCTTCCAAAGTTTAATAAGGTTTCTGAATTGTTTCGTGGTAGGAGTCTTGATCTAGATTATAATGGCTATTGGGTTTCTACTGGTTCTAAAATATCTTCTGCTGTTTATGTTTTTTGGGTTACGAGGGATCATGTAGGAGTTGCATTAGAAATAGGTAGTACTGATAAAGAATATAATAAGGAAGTATTTGATTTTCTAAGTCAATATAGAGATGAAATTAATGAGAAGTTTGGTGATGAATTGTCTTGGGAAAGAAATGATGATAAAAAAGCATCTAGAATTGCTTTAAGACTATATGATGTGAGTATATTTAATAAGGAAGATTGGAACAAAATAATTGATTTTATGCAAGATAACATGATTAGTCTTGAAAAATCTTTAAAAGATTATATTGAACTTTATAAGCATAGTAAGTAGATTCTATTATTTAGTTTAATTATAAAAGTTGATAACTTGATTGTTATCAACTTTTTATATTATATACTAAGTTTTGGAGTACCTTTTACGAATGATTCATACCATGTGTAGTATAGTTCTGTATTACTATAGCAATTAAATTTTATAGCTATTTCCATACGGAAGATAAAACATAGCTTTGCTAAAGCAATCTTATATTCCATATCGTATTCGTCGAAATATTCTAAGATGTCTTTAATATTTAGATTTGCAAATATTACTGGGTCTGAAAATATACCGCAATAAAAGTCAAATAGTTTGTCACCTATACATGCACATGGATCAATTACTCTTAGACCATCTTCACCTATTATGAAGTTATGCGATCCAAAGTCAGCATGTAGCATGTAATTTTTTATATTATATTTTTCAATTACTTTTATGTTTTCTTCTACTATACTTTTATCAATAATATCTAAGTAGTTAAAGTAAATATTGTTTTCTAAAAATTTAGACCATGTGTTAGTTCCATAGTTAAATCTTTCTATATTAGTTTCGTCACATTCTTTGTATGTTGAAACAATTCTAAATATATCATCAATTAGGTAACTATAGTCTCCTTGCATACCTAAAAGTAAAGTGCCTTTTAAAAATGTTAAACAATGTGATTTTTCATCATCATTTTTAAACTGTAGTTGTTGGAAATAATCATTACCTTTATAATGTTGAAAGAATGTAGTAGAGTTTTTATATTCTTCAGATGAATCGTATATTTTATAAAGGTAATCTTCTTTTATTTGAAATATAAGAGACTTTGATTCACCTGGAGATAAAACAAATATATCTTTATTAGTATAGTTTGTATTTAAACCTGCATTTATATTATCTATTAAAGATTTCATATTTATTCTCATGATTATCACACTCACTTTAATATATTTTAACATATTTATAGAGAGTATTGTTTATTTTTGATATAATTGAGGTGATTGAGGTGGGTATCTATGTGGTTGTTAGAACTTTTATTTGGATTTAATAAAAATGATAAAAGTGATTTAGAGCAAGAAGAGATTAAGAATGGAAATTATTCATCTTGGAATTTTGAGGAAGAAGAGTTAGAAGAAGACGATTATCATTTTGAAGATGATGATTAATTACGATTAAATAAATAATAAGTGGTGGTGTGATTATGGCATTATTTGGTAAATTTACTGATACTATATTTTTAAAAGAAGAAAATAGTTTAGAAAAGCAGTTAGATATATTAAGAAAAGAGCGAGATAATGTTTTAGAAAAAGATAAAATTGAAAAAGATATAAAGCTACTAGAGTACGGATTATATGGTGAGAATGAAATAGTATTTGAGTTAAAAAATGCTAATGTTGGAATGTATGTCTTACATGATGTTGTTATTCAATGTGGAGATATAAAAGCTCAAATAGATTTTGTTATTGTTACTAGTGCTTATACTTACTTTGTTGAATGTAAAAACTTAATTGGCAATATTACAGTCGATAAAAAAGGAGAGTTTGTTAGGGAATATAATTATGCAGGAAGAAAAATAAAAGAAGCAATATATTCACCATATACACAAGCTATGAGGCATAAAGATTTATATATGAAAATATGGGCTAAACAAAAGAATAGTTTAACAAAATTATTATTTGAGAAAGCTGTTAATAATAATTATAAACCATTAATTGTTCTTGCTAATTCAAAAGGAATTTTAAATACTCGTTATGCTCCAAAAGAAATAAGAGATTGTACGATAAGAGTTGATAATTTAATTTCATATATAAAAAAAGATATTGCTTCTTATGATAAAATGCTTTTATCTAGTAAGAAAGACATGCTACAGCTTGCTAATTATTTTATTGATGAGAGTGTAGAAGCACCTGATTATACAAGTAAGTATACTTATCTATTAGAAGATGATTCTAATAATAATGATGAACTAAGAAAATCATTAACTGAATTTAGGACAAAAAGAGCACAAGAAAAAGGAATTCCGCCTTATTATGTTTTTAATAATGATGAATTAGAGTTATTATTGAAAGCTAATATTTCATCTGTGGATGATTTAAGAAATAAGAATATACTTCCTGCAGTGAAAATTAATTCACATGGTAAAGAGATTGTAGAAGTTATATTGAAGTATAAAAATGAGTGATTTTAATGATATAATTAAATTGGTGTTTATAATGGCTAATGAAGTAATAAAAAGCGAGATTGAAAAAATAAATAACTTTGATATTATTTATTATGGTATTTTTAACAATAATGATTATTTGGAGTATGATGATGTATATTCAAAGATATTTCCAATTTTTCCACAGAAATTAAAATTTAGGTTAAGTTATATATTCTCTTGGTTTCAATATAGATTTTACGAAAGTAGGTATTATTCAACTAAGAATTCACTAGACAAGATAAAAGATAAAATAGATGAACATAATAAAGATGTAATTGCTAGAGAAATACAAAATTTTAAAAATATTTGTGGAATAGTTGAAGGTAATTATTTGGACGATAATCAAATTGATTCTATTGTAAGGAAAAACAAAAACCAATTAGTATTAGCAGGGGCTGGATCTGGTAAAACAACTACAATAGTTGGAAAAGTAAAATATTTATTAGCTACTGGCAAATATAATCCTAATGATATACTTTTATTATCTTTTACAAATGCGTCCGCTTCAGAAATGAGTGAAAGAATAAAAAAAGAAACAGGCATCGATTTGGATGTTTTTACATTTCATAAACTTGGATTAGATATAATAAAAAAGAGTGCACAAAAAAATGTAAATGTCTTTGATAAAGATTTATACCCAATAATTAAAGAAATGATTAATGAAAATATTAATGATTCCGATTATCTAAATAGATTAGTATATTTTTTAAGTACAGTAAGATTTGATGTAAGAGATGAATTTGATTTTTCGTCAGAGAAAGAGTATTGTGAGTATTTACAGACTAATAAACCCAAAACAATAAATAATGAAATTGTAAAAAGTTATGGAGAACTAGAAATTGCAAATTATTTGTATAAAAATAATATAGAATATATATATGAAAATGAATATGAATATGATACTACGACAGAAGAGTATAGACAATATAAACCGGATTTTTACTTACCAAAGTATAAAATCTATATTGAATATTTCGGAATTGATGAAAATAATGAAGTTGCACCTTTTTTTAAAGAAAAAAATGGTATCTCAGCTACTCAAGCCTATAATGAAGAAATTGAGTGGAAAAGAAATCTTCATAAATCAAATAATACCACAATGGTAGAGTCATATTATTATGAAAAAAAGCAAGGAATTCTTATAGAGAAACTTGAAGAAAAATTAAAAAATTATGGAGTACAATTTATTCAAAAGTCGGATGAGGAATTATGGTCAACAATTAATAACAATAATAAAGGCTTGCTTTATGAGCTTTGTCGTGTTTTTCAAACTATTATTGGCCTTATAAAAAGTAACAATTATACGATTGATTATTTGTACAATGTATCAGAGGTTATCAATAGCCGAGTTAATTTGATTACATTAGATTTACTCAAGCCTATTTATCAAGTTTATCAAAAGAAACTTCAAGAAGCTTCTATGATAGATTTTAATGATATGATTAATTTAGCAACGTCTTATTTAGAACAAAATATGTATATACATAGTTATAAATATATAATAGTTGATGAGTATCAAGATATATCTAATTCTCGTTATAGATTACTAAAAGCGATGAGAAATCAAAATGATTATGGTTTATTCTGCGTTGGAGATGATTGGCAGAGTATTTATCGATTTAATGGCAGTGATATAGATCTTATTACTAATTTTGATAAATACTGGGGAGCAACGTATGTTAGTTGTATTGACACAACTTATCGCTTTACTTCAATGATGTCAAAGTTAAGTGGCAATTTTATTATGAGAAATCCTCGACAATATAGAAAAAATTTGAATGCTAAAATTAGCGAAGAATTAGCAATTGAATTTATTAATGGATATACTCAGTCAAAGTGTATTGATTTTCTTGCTGATAAACTATATAAACTTGAGAAAAATAGCACAATCTTTTTGCTTGGAAGGTATTCGTTTGATATAGATATGTTTAAAAATAATAATGACTTCCAACTTAGATATAATAATGTTGAAAATGTCACGGATGTTATTTATTTAAAGAGACGTGATTTGAACATTAAATTTTTAACAATTCATAAGTCTAAAGGATTACAAGCAGATTATGTGGTTATAGTCAATAATAAGGAATATGGTATGGGATTTCCAAATAAAATAAATGATTTACCGATAATAAAAATATTACTTGCTGGAGGATTAGATGAGTATCCTTATTCAGAAGAAAGAAGATTATTTTATGTGGCATTGACTAGATCAAAAAAGAAAACATTCTTGTTGACGATAGATAATAATAAATCCTCATTTGTAAATGAAATAAGAAATGATTATGATGTGTTGATGAAATACGATTCGGAGTTGAAGCAATCTATTTATAGATGTCCACAGTGTGGCGGAAGATTAGTAAAACGAAAAAATAAATATGGCTATTTTATGGGATGTAGTAATTATCCTAATTGTAAGTATTTAAAGGATATTTAGTTAGTGTGTTTTGAAAATAGCAAGTCTAAGGAGTAATTGTAATGGGATTAATGGATATTTTCAAGCATTTTAAAAATTCTGATATGCGAGTTGATATTAAAAAAATATTTGTGTTATAATAATAAGCTAAGTAGATATTATTGAGAAGTATGATATCTTATTTAATCTATAAGGATGGTGATTTTATGAAGGAGAGGGAAATCGCAAGAGCTGTTGAGCTGGCAATTAGAAATGTTGCTTATGAAGGGTGCACAGATGTCCCTTCTTTTGGAAGACCTTTTGAGTTAGAATTATTGAAAAATGAAAGCATAAAAAAGAATATTAAAAGTGAGGTTGTATCAGAGATTAGTAGTATCCTTAATCAAAATGGTAAGTTTGATGTGTTAAAAATAAATAAAATTTCACATATGCTTATTCCTAAAAAAACATTTTATGATTTTAGAAAATGCGCTTTAATTGATATAGTTGATGAGATAAAGTATTTAAGTCTGGTTTTGCTCATTGCAAAAAAGATTGAAAAGAATAGGGTCCCTGCAAATGTGGCATTTTCTTACAGATATGATCCTGATAATAATGGGCGATTGTTTAATAAAAAATATAATTATTCCTCATTTAAAAATGAATATAAAAGGATTTCGTCTATGAAAAAATATAATATAATTGTAGAATGTGATATTTCTAATTTCTATGATAGACTAAATCTACATAGACTCAATTCAACATTATTGTCTATAAGTGATATAGATTTTAAAATCTCAGATACTATAGATAAATTGTTACTATTTTGGGCAAATAGGGATTCGTATGGTTTACCGGTTGGTTCGAATGCATCTCGAATATTAGCCGAAGCATTTTTAATTGAGATAGATAATTATTTAGTTTCAAACAATATTAAGTTTTGTAGATTTGTTGATGATTATAGATTCTTTGCTAAGAATGTTAGCGAAGCAAATAAAATATTATCAATTTTTGTGGAAATATTAAATAAGCATGGTCTATCTATTAATGTTGGTAAAACTGATATGCGCGATATAAAGGGTTATCATCTAGATCCACTAAAAAGAAAGATTAATAACAAAAATGATCTTTCTGAAATAATAAGAGGATATTCTGGTCTTGTTCCATCTAAATTTAGAAAATTAAGTCAAAGTGAAATTTACAAACTTAAGCAAGAAGATGAGATTATAATTTTAAAAATGTTAAAAGAAAGTAGTATCATAAAACCTGAAGATATTATTAAGTGTATTAAAATAATAGTTGCAAAAGGATCCTATGATAATTTGATAGTCTTTCCTGATATCTTAAAGAAATATCCTCAGTTTGTTCCCTACTTTTCAGATGTCATTTTTAAATCAAAGAATTTCATATCTGATAAGATTCATAATGAAATTTTAAATAAATTTAGTGAATGGTTGACTGACAATAATACACCAGAATATATTCTTATAAGTATAATAAAAATGTTTAATTCTGATAATGATAAAGAAAAAAAGGTATTATTTGATTTTTTTAAAAATCAGAAGCGAAACTCTGGAGTTTATATTGCTAGAGCCATACTTGATCAATTAGGTAATAGTCTTTCTCGTGGTGAAATACTTGAATTAAAAGATTATTTTTTAAGAGCTGATTGCTGGGAGAAGAGACAAATAGTTAATATGGTTTTAAATGGATTAAATCCTCCAGAAAATCGTCCATTTATCAAGGATTTGATGATAAATTGTCCTGATTATTTTATATTGGATATGTGTATACGCTATAAATCAAAGAATAACATGTAAATGTCTTTTTACAAATGGTTTATTCTGATATATAATTATTCTATTATATAAAGAGAGAAGAAAAATGATTATTTTTTACTATTGCTTTAATAGAATATTTTATTAAATAATTAAATGTTAAATAAAAAACATGTTATAATAGAGTAGGGATATATTATAACATATTATTTGATAAATTTATATTTTATTGTTATATTATCATCGTTGGGAGGTAGCTTTATGAGTAAAGGAAAAAAAGTTTTAAGGGTCTTCGAGGGATTTGCTGGATATGGTGGAGGACATTTTGCTTTAAATAAATTAAAAGATAAATATCCCAATTTTTTGTTTGAAGTGATTGGATATTCTGAGATAGATAAATATGCATGCGAACTTTATGATCTAAATCATAAAGACTCTAAAGGAGATCCAATAAAGAACTATGGTGATATTACAAGATTAAATCCTGATGATGTTCCTGATTTTGATATATTTATGGGAGGATTTCCATGTCAACCTTTTTCTACTGCTGGAATGCAAAAGGGTGTTGATGATCCTTATGGAAGGGGAACTCTTTTTCAACATATTATGAGAATTTGTGAAGCAAAAAAACCCAGATATATATTGTTAGAAAATGTAAAAGGATTTTTCTCAAAGAAATTCCAAACTACTAGGAATCAAATGGAAGATATGTTAAGAGAAATGGGATATGTTGCTAACAAGAAAGATAAGAATGAGGTTCCACTAAGAGTTGCCTTATTAAATAGTAAAGATTATGGAGTTCCTCAAAATCGTGAAAGAGTTTGGATGTTTGCGAGATTAGGAGGATTACCAGAAGATTTTTCTATGGAGCCACCTAAAAACATAACAGGTCTATTAATGGCTGACTTTTTAGATCCAAAGGGGTATGTTCCAAAAGAAATGTATTTATCCGATAAACAGATTGAACATTTGAAAGAAAAACATAATATTGATAGTTTTAAGGTCAAAAAGGCACTTTGTTTTGACGTATATAATAAAAAGATTAAAACTGATGGTTATTCAATTACAATAACAATGCCTGAACATAACAGCTTAAGAGTTATAGAATCTGATAAAAATAAAGAAATTGTAAGAAAAATGTCTGTTACAGAACAATTTAGATTAATGGGACTCGAAGGATTAAATGCAAAAGGTAGAAAGGTTGACATTGTATTTGGAAATCAATCGTATACTCAGTTGTCAAAAAGAGCTGGAAATGGTTGGGATGTTAATCTAGTTACAATATTACTGGAGTTTATATTTAATCAACTTAAGGATATTGGCGAAGATTGGTTAGATTAGTAGTGGGAGGCAATCATGAAAAATAAGATTAGATTTAAAATAGATGAAAAATCTTTATTTTTAGGAACATATAATGATTTTATTAAGGGGCAGACTGCAACCGTGTCTACACCATTGAATCAAAGTAAAGATGAAAGTAAATGGAGAAAAGATATATTAGAATTAAAAAATTATAATTGTAATGTAATTAATCCTCCAGAAATGCTAATTCATCAATGTCAAAGTGCTTCACATTCTGGTAATATTATTGATAACGTGTTTGTGTTTACTAATTTATTATTGGATGGTGTTAAATTAAATACAAATTCTCAGTTTGCTATGTATTTTAAAAGGGAAACTGACGAATATATTACTAAATTAGATGGAACAACTACTTCAAATACGCATTTAGGAAGAATTAAATTACATTATCCAATAACATTTAGTTTTAAATCAGATGGATATAATATTGACAACCAAGATGTTTTAAGATCAATAATGGAACAAAATGGTGGATTTGCGTTTGTTGTTAGGGGGTTTGAATATTACGAAGATTCAAAAACATTAAATTTCATAACTTCTTTAATTGGACCTAGTGGTATTCCTTTATCCACCGTCTTTAGAAGACAAAAGGGTGTAGGGAAAAAATTAATGATAGATCCAAATAAGGTAGTAGATAATGATTATGTGGTAGTTGTTGAACAAAACCCAGATCTTCATGGTGTTACAAACGTGTCTTATGAACTAATAAATAAATCTAGAATGGAGAACGGAAAACTTGGTGAAGAGTTTATATATAAATTACTTGAAGAGAACTTAACTGAAGATAATGAATTATATCATACTAGTCTAGATTTTCCGCAATCCCCTTATGATATAGAATATGTAGAAAATGGAGAAAAAAGATATGTCGAAGTAAAAGCAACTTCCGGAACTAAGTCAGTTTTTAATATGTCCAGTGGCGAATTGAAATTTATGGAAAAATATAAGGACTCCTATAAATTATACCTAGTTACTGAAGTAAAAGAGAATTTTCCAAAATATAGAGTATATACATACTATGATATTATGAAAATGAGAAAAGAATATCCAAGTGTTAGGTTTTTTGCTTAAAAATTTAGAGCGCTATACATCGACTTAAGTATATTTTAAGTTTTTGTATTGCGCTTTTTAAGTATAGTGAGGTGATTTGGTGAAAAAATTATTGAAGTCTTTTTTGGAGGAAAATATAGCAGTAGATTATAGTAATGATAAATTTGACTATGCTTTTAATAATGGTTCTTCAATTGAAGAGTTTAAGTTTGAATTTAAAAAATTTCTTAGTTTGTATAATTCTGTATTCTATCATGATAATAGACTTGTAACAGTTTTTAATAGTTACGAAATAAGAATACCAAAAAAGGATATAAAGCATATTTTTAATTTATATTTATATGCTAAAGAGAGAAATTTTATATATGAAAGCACTTTAATTATTGAATTTCTTTATACATATTTTAAAACAATAAATACAAATGAGTATGAACAAAATTATAAGAAATATAATGAATCAAAACAGGATTTTAAAATAATATTAGACGATCTAAATTTAACTAAAAGTTTTTTTACAACAATAATAGACGAAATTTATGACTTCTATAGACAATTATTAAATTATGGTGTAGAAAATAAAGTTTTTATAGATGCAGAAATAATAAACAGAATTTTTAATAATATAAATGGTAGAAAAGACTATAATGAAGAATTAATAGATTTATTAGTTAACAATGAAAAAAATTTATATAACGTCATAAAATATGACAATAACAAAAATATGCATATTGAAACATATTTTAAATATATTATTGATTCACTAGATCATTTTGACGGATATAATTACGCTAAAGAAATTTTATTTGAGTTAGATAAGTCAAAGAATTTAAAGGAAGATATATTAAATAAGATATTAAATAAATATGTTAGTGTTGTAAATGGGTTATGTAGAAAACTAGCCGATAAACAATATAGTTTTATACATGGGTTATCCGAAATTGATAATTTAAAAAAAGAATTAATATATATTCTCCAAAATATTGAATTACTTAATAAGAGGCAAAAAGAAAAAATTAGAGAGTGTTTAAGTTACTTGTTACGATTAAAGAGATATTTATTATCAGATGAAAATTATGTTAATTCTGAGATGCACGTATCCGAATTTAAACAATCGATTCCTGCTAAGAAAGTTGATTCTTTTAGAAATTCATTATTAAAAAATAAGTTTTCTTTATATGCTGCGTCAAAGGTTAGATTTGCAACTGATGTTGGACGTGCGTTAGAATCATACGCAAAATATCCATTACAAAGCGTAGTTTCAATGATCCATATAGATTCTGCAGAACAAATTTATTCAACTGGAATTGAAGCTAAAAATAAGATAAATAATAATTTTAAAAAATACTATGATAAAAAGGGTGAGAACTATACTAAAAAACATCCTAATTTGATGAATAAATTATCTAAAAACTATTATGAGGAACTTTTGAGATATTTATCAAAAACATTTATTATACAGCAAAACTTAACTCTTTCGGTTTTAGGACATGATGATTTTAGAAAAATTATTAATGAGTTAAAGAATAGTATTTATGATAACAATGATAATGATTATGCAGTTGTTGTTAGTAACATATTAGCTATTGAAACTGACGTTTTAAAATTATTGCGATACCATAATTCACCTATATCATCTGATGGTTATAGTAATTTAAATACATTGTTTGAGTTATATTCTGATGAAAATCAAAAAGATGGAATAATGTATTTGAATTATATTTTATATGAGAAATCTGGTTTAAATTTAAGAAATAAAATGATGCATGGAGTAATGATAAATTCAAATCTTGATATGGCATTACTTGTAACATTTTCAGGATTAATATTTATAAGTTGGTTACTAAATGATATACAATAAATTTGATGTAGCACTATTACCTGAAATTCAAGATATTACCAGTAATTGTATTGATAATACATTAGATGATATAAAAGAGGATTATAGGTTATTAAAAGAAGAATCTTATACTTTACTTAATTATTCAATAAGTTCTAACTTATCTAAAGCCACAACTTACTATAATCTGATTTTCTACGTCGAGATTAGTATTAAATATTATTTGATACTTACATCTGAATTAAGTATTGAAAAGATTGAAAGATATGGACACGATATATATAGATTGATTGATGTATGTAAGCAATGTGATAATTCTTTTGAAAAACTAAGATTTTTATTAGAAAAAATAAAAGATAAAAACAATAAAAAAGTCAATTTATCAAAATATTATAATTTTAAATATAATAAAGAAATTGGAGAGTTGCCTCTTATTTTTGAATTAAAAATAAGTAATTATGAGAGAAAAATAGTTAAGGAAGTGGTTGAATGGGTAAATTTACATATTTAGATTTTGTAAGAGCAATGCAAAATGATGATACTATTAAATTAATTGGAGAAATAGATATCGATTTTCTTAAATCAAATATGGTAGAAAGTTTAAACTATAGTTTTCCCCTTATTGAAAGAATGATTTTAGAAATATATAAATTAGTACCTGAATCTGATGTTGAACACTATGAACAAGGTATTATGAAAACGCCAATATCAATTATCGGTAATAATTTTGAAGTATTACCTGAAAATACTATTAATATCATAAAAAGAATTTATGGTGATGGCGGGATAAGAAATAAATTGTTTCATGTGAAAAGTGAAATAATTGATGTAGAGGTATCTTTTCAAGAAATAAATTTTTTGATAATGCAATTGTTATCTATTTTAATAGATAAAATAAATGAAAATAAGGGATTTATAATCAAAAATATTTCGTATTTATAAATATAAAAAATTTTATTTAAGAGCAATTGGAATATAGTAAAAAATACTAAATAACCAATTGCTGATGAAGTTACATTTGATAAGTATTAAAAATGCTAATAGTAATAAACGAAAAAAAATCTTAAACAGAATGATATGTTTTATTAAAACACTATTATCATTTACAATGTATAAGGATAAAGGAATTTAAATAATTTACAAATTTAGCATATTAAGTAGTGTTTAAAAGATTTATTCCATTGGCGACAAAGAATACACATTAATAGATAAAATACTTATATATAATTATGGAGGTAACGATGAAAGAAAATTCAGATTTTATTGAATTTTGCATTATATTGTATAAAGAAAAATATACAATTCCAAATAATCTAAAATATGAAATTGAAGTTACAGAAGATTTAGAGGAATCTGTAAAAGGTTTTTTTTTAAATACGAATAGAAGAATAGAAAATATTGATATTGATAATAGTTATAATGGAACAACTTGTGTTCCTAGGACCATTAATGAGCCAACTTATATATTCATCTCAAAAAAGTTAATAGAAAATTTTCAAATCAATAATTTTCAATTTGTATGTACTATTTTTCATGAATTAACACATGCAATTGATTTTTACAATTTTTGTGTAAAATATTGTAATGGCATATATAATGATTTTGATAAAATTAAAGAATTTTATGGCTTTAAAATGTGGACAGAGTTTAATGCTAAAAAAATATCCTATTTATTGTATTGCCAGTTCATAAATGGGGATAGATATAATAGCAATGAAGCTTTAGATATGATATTGGATAGTGAAACAAAATTTCAAAATAATTATATAGCCGATGTTTTTTTTAATACAGACAATGTTGAACGAGTTATTTACGAATTAATACTTTATTTGGGAAGATATTATGTTTGGGATATTACTTTTAAAGGATACTTTGAAGAAGGTAAAATGTTTTCAAATGCGTTTGATAATTTCAAAACAGAAATTTTCAATTTGTACAATATATTAAAAATTGACGAAAACAATTTGAATTACTACTATGAAATACATAAATTAATTAATATCTTAAAGGGGAAGATAATAATTAATAAGAGTTAAATGGTAACGCTATACAATGACTATCGACAGGTGTAGATTTTATGTATCTATTTATTGAAATAACTTAAATTAATATATGATAAAATCTTAATAACTTGAATACTTTTGCCAAATAAATCTATCTGATTAATAATTAATTCTTAATATATGCTATAATATATCTACAATATATGGAGGAATATATGAAAAGTTTAATATCAATTAATAGAAAGTTTATGGAATTTAGTCCATTAGAATTGATTAATATAATTGAAGAAAATTCTAGAAATGTAAAAGGTTTTGAAATAGCGATAAATTCTAATGATGAAATAGAATTAAAATATTTAAAAGACTTAGCTTTTATATGTAAAAAAAGAAATTTCCATTTTCAAGTTCATGGTAATTCAGGATTACCATTAGATATACAAATTTCATATCTAAGAGATTTAGAGTTAATAAGTGATGAACTGGGTTATCCTATAAATGTTGTTTTACATCCTTTAAATTGTAGTAGTAATGAAGAAAGTAAAATCCAAACAATTATATATATGGATGAACTTATTAAGGCAATTGATGTTAATAAGATAATTATTAGTTTAGAAAACTTAAATGATTTTAAGAGTAATGATAGATTAAATAAAGAAGATATAACATCAATTGTATTAAATAATGAAAACTTATATATGACATATGATATTGGTCATGAAATAATAGAAGATGGCAATATAACTGATTTAAATCCATTATTAATTCCTGAATTATCAAATGTTCATATTCATACATTTAATAATGTTTATGATGGAGGATATGATCATAAACCTATATATAAGAATGACGAACATTGGAATCAACTTTTAAAAGCAATAATGTTTCTAAAACTAAATAAATATAATGGATGTATTGTTTTTGAATATGATGTATATGCATGTTATGGAGACAATTTAAAAGATAAGATTATATCTTATTGTCATTCAATTGATGATGTGTCTGATAGGTTAAACTATATTTAATAATTAGATTTTATATATGACTAAAAGAACCAATGGGTTCTTTTTTCATATACTATAATGAGGTGAAATATATGTCTTTGAAAGTGATAATTGACAGTGGACACCCGAGTTAGAATTAACCCAATAAATAAATGTAAGAGTTGTAGCAAATA
>CAZWST010000034.1:0-16302 GCA_964636965.1 uncultured Muribaculaceae bacterium | reverse complement strand
ATCGGAGATAAGTATGGAGTATATAATAGTGGGACAACAAATTACTATGATGGAATCATAAAGGGTGTAACTGATGCAGCTAATAAAGCATACACATCTTTAGCAACATCAGCAATGATAATAACTGATACTGAAACAATAGACGAAAAGGAATATACTACTAATGCTTTAGCTATCCAAAATGATTTTGTTACTAATGGAGAAAATACATATAATAATTTACAAACAGCTATAGATGAAGCTAGTAGTGGAGATACATTAACTATAACTGATAATGCATTTATGTATTATAATATTACTATTCCGGAAGATAAGACTATAACAATAGACTTAAATAATCATAAAATAACTTCAACGATAACTTTTGTTAACAATGGTAATCTAAATATTAAAGATTTATCCGAAAAAAAAGGTGGAACTATTGAAGAACTGAAAGCTGTTAATTTAATTAATAATAATAAGAACCTTATTGTTGAAAATGTATCATTAATAAATAATATGTCCAAGTACAATTATGTTATTAACAACATGGATAACTCGTCATCAATTATAAATAATGCTTCAATAACAGGATTAAAACCAATTTATAATATTGAATATTTAGAAATAAATGATAGTAATATAACATCAACTGGTGAGGAAGCAATATATAATAATGGTGAGGCTGTGTTAAATAGAACTACTGCTTATAGCACTAATGACTATGCATTATACAATAATGGGACTGCCACGATTGATGGTGGAAAATACTATGGCTATTCTAATACAATTTATCAATATAGTAGCAATACAACCTTAACTATTAACAATGCGACAATAGGTGATGAATTTAAACCATCATTTATTTCTAATCAGTATGGATTAATAAATATAGATAATTCAACAATTTACGGGACTGTCTCTTTATCAAATGTATCAAATGATAAAAGTTCAATTATTAATTCTAACTTTGTATTATCTAATAATGTTGATTATAAATATATGTTTATCTCAAATGCTTCAAACGGACTTATTTTAAATAATAATAAAATGAACTTTATTGTAAATAATGGATGGTCTTCTACACCAACAGCAATAAAAAATACTGGAACTATTACAGGTGAGAATAATAGCATTGTAATGAAAAATGTAAGAACAGATGATATCCGTTATATGTATACTCCTTTTAGAGGAATTGAAAATACTGGAACAATAGATTTAAGTAATACCACTATAAATATTGATAAAGGTGCAGAAACCTACGCAGTTTATAATACAGGAGAATCTAGTAACCTAACATTAAAAGGATTAGATATTGATATAACAAACTCTAAAAATGCTTATGGTGTTTATATTGATAATAGCAATATAACTTTAAATGATGAGTATGATATTAACATTGATGTATCAGGAGAGACAGTTTATGGAGTATATATTAATTCAGGCTCATTTACAATGGGAAGAAAAGATGAAAGTGAAACTTCAGGTACTGCAGACTCAAGTGTAAGTATAACTAATCCACTAATAAAAGCAATTGGTACAACTACTGGTATTGGAGTAAGAAAAGTAAATGGACTATTTAATTACTATGATGGTAAGATTATTGGTTCAACTAATGCAAGTCCAGATACAACAAGTGGAACTGAGCCATATTATGAAGTAACAAGAAGTACTGATTCAACTACTGGATATGAAACAGCTATTCTAGAATATATGAGGAGTTAAGATGGATAAGAGAAAGATAATTATTATAAGTATATTAACAATTGTTATTGTTGCAATTTTTGCAACAGTAACAATTTGTTTAACAAATAATAACAAGAAAAAACTAAGTAACTTAGAAAGAATAAAGATATCAGAGTTTATTGATGAATATTCTGATGCTTTAGAAGAAGTAGATACTACTGAATCAAGTGATTTAGATAGATATATAAGTTATGCACTTTTTTATAGTTTGAATGATGAAAATAAAGCTAAATTAAATGCAAAAGAAATAAAAGAATTAATTGCTAAAGTTTTCAACGTTGAATTAGATGAAGAAAAAATAGAATCAATTGGTATAACACCATATCTTTTAAATAAATTTATAAGGTATGATATAAATGAATATGTTTATGAACTAGATTTAAGTGATTTAAGAAATGCTGATATTGCAAAAATTCCAATTATAAAGTATCAAATAAGTAAGATAACAAAAACAAAGGAAGATAAGTACTCAGTAGAATTAATGAAATATACAGTAGAAAATCCATATGAAATATTAAATTACTTTAATGAAGTAGAAGGATATGATACAAAAGCTATATCTGATTATTTATCTGGGGATAATACAATTAAGGTTATGAAAGATGCTTTAGATTTAGAAAGCCTAAGTCATTTAACACAAGATAGTAAAAAGGTAAATATTAATTTAGTTGTTAAAGATAATAAATTATTAATTGATTCAATCAAATAATATTTTAAGGAACACATTAGTGTTCTTTTTTTGTCATCAAAAAAAAGTAAATTAGAAAAATATAGGTAACTAAATATATAGAAAGTAAGAAAACTTTCTTAGAAAGGAGATTATAATGAGTGATAACATATTGCTTTCGGTTGTCCATGACTGTATGTTTAAAGCAGTAATGCTAGATCCTGAATTAAAAGATGTTTTAAAAGAGTTAATAAACACCATAACAGAAATACCCCTAAGTATACTAGAGAATATAAAAATTGAAAATACTGAGTATACAATTGAAAATAAAAAAGATAAAAAGATGACATCAGATATTATAGTAAGTGTAGGAAATAGATATATCAACATTGAGATGAATAATGGATATTACCCTGGTGTATTTAATAAAAATGATGCATATCTTAGTAAATTAAAGGCAAGCATGTATAATAGTTCAGAAAGTTACCTAGATGCACATCAGGTAATACAAATAAACTTCAATAATTTTACTCATTTTAAACATAAAAAGGACATATATAAATTTATGTTTAGAGAAGAAACAACCAATGAATTAGATGAAGATTCAACAATAAAATATCATGTAAGTCTAGAAAACGTGTGGAAAAGATGCTATAATGAAAACATAGATAAGTTAACAAGATTTGAACGATTTTGTTTAATCTTAAAGACAGATGATAAAGAGTATGCACGAAGACTTGCAGGGGATGATGAGTTAATGGAAAAACTAGTAGATAAAATTGCTAAGTTAAGTCTAGATGATAAGATGATTGGACTTTATAATGCTGAAATCGAAGCAGAAAAAGTCAGAAAGACAATGATTAAAGGCGCAAAACTAGAAGGCCATGAAGAAGGTCGAAAAGAAGGCCGAAAAGAAGGCCTAAAAGAAGGAATTGAACAGGAAAAGGTTCGTATGGTTAAATCATTATATAAAAATAGTGTTTCCATTGAAGTAATTGCTTCATCTGCCGAAATAAGTGTTGAAGAAGTAAAGAAAATATTAAATTTAAAATAAAAAGAGACTTAGTCTCTCTTTATTTTGAAGTTTTTTAAATATTCATCATAAGCTTTATATTCTGGAGTATCTTTAATTTCCTTATAAGGATATTTATTTGCTTTAAAGAAGTCCCTAATAATTTTATCTAATAGTTCTGGATTTCTAACAAGTAGGGGACCAATAGTGTATGTTCCATAGAAATTATTAATATGTATTCCTTCAAACTTACTTTTATTATTATCAGCATTACCATCAATAACTTCAAATAAATGATTTTCATGTATGTTATTTATTGATCCTCTGTTTTGAAAACCTATTACTGGATTATCTAAAATATAAGTTTTATAAACTTGTTCTTTGACAATTCTATCTCTTACAGATTTACTTTCAAAATCAAAACAACCTAAAGCATCAACATTATTAATCTTTTTTCCAAATAATTCATAGGAATTACCAGTCGCGATAAACACTTTTTTCTTTATAATCTTTTTTATTTCTTCTTTATACCTTAAGATATCTTTTAATACCATCATTTGATTACTTTGGGTACCAGAACCAATATAGAAAATATCATATTTAGAAAAATCTATTTTATCCCCTTTAGTTACATTAGTAACAGTGTACCTTGCACCTTGTCTTTTTAATCCATCTGTTAAAGCTAAGATATTTCCTGATTCACCATAAAGATTCATTATATCGTAGTAAAGATGAGCTATTTTAATTATTTTCATTTATTCATCCCCTCATTTAAGAGTTTTTTTAAGACTGCTGTCATATCAAAGCAAGCCATTGTATAAATTGAACCTTTGCTTTTCTTTTTTACATTTTCTAATATATTATTTAAATCATCTACAATTATAAGCTTATTATCTTGAATACCAGCATATTTTAAACGAGCATATACATCATATTTAAATCTACCTATACAAAATATTTTATCAATAGAAGAATCATTTAATAATTCAAAATCAACATCATATAGCCAACTGATATCATTGAAGTTATATCTTCTTGATACATTATCAAAACCTATTATAATTGTCTTTTTACCGTGCTCAGATTTTATGAAATTAATTGATTGTAAATATGATAAAGCATTTTCGTTTTTTGATTCAATCATTTCAACTTTTCTAGTTCCCAGTTTATATTCTTTCATTCTTTTAGCTTCAATTACATTATCGTTTAAGTATTTTTGTATATCTTTAACACTTAAACCAATAGTTCTTAAAAGAGCAAATGTTGCAAGAGTATAATAGCAACAGAAGAAGACGTTTTTATTTAAATGAACTATATTTCTATTAATTGTCATAAATTGTTTATCTAAATCAATATCTCTTGCATGAAAGTCTAATTTATTTCTTGAAAACTTACATTTAGGACAAGTATAATCACCTAAGTGTCCATAATGGTAAAAGTTATATTTTAACTTTGTTTCACATACTGGACAGTAGGCTGCATCAACTGTATTAGATATTGGCTCTTTTGTGTCTGTTTTATACTTTCCAATACCATATGTTGTAATAAGACCTTTATGAATTACTTTAAATCTTGTAACAATTGGATCATCTGCATTTATTACAAGGTGTGTATTTGCATCAATAGAAGATGCAATTTTATTAAATATAATATCAGGATCCCCATTTCTAGCAGGTTGATCTCTTGTGATATTTGTGACAACTAGATGAGTAAGTTTAACTTTATTAAATATCGTTTTTATAAATGATTCATCAAGTTCTAAAAGTAAAACATCAGCTTTTATTTTTTTTGTAAAAGGGTTTGTATGATTTAAAATTAAAGTAGTCGCAGCATTAAAAAGATTAGAGCCATTTTTATTCCATACAACATTATAGCCATTTCCTTCTAAGACATGAGCAATTAAAGAAGTTGTTGAACCTTTTCCTGATGAACCGGTTACACCAATTATATATCTTGGATAAATAAGTTTATCTAAAATATCTTTATTATACATAGTTGCATAATAACCTGGGGTTACAGTGCCATCATCTTTAAATAAAGGCTTTAATATTTTACAACCGAAAGTGAATATCTTATTAGCAATAATTGTTGCTGTATTAGTTTTTAAAATAGGCTTAAATAATAAGCAAAAAAGTTTGACTATTTTTATAATAAAATTATATAAAGCTTTCATATAATCACCTAAAAATATTATACCACATTTAAAAGAAACAAAAACATAAATTGACAAGACAAGCATAATATGTAAAAATGGAATAAGTCAAGAAAGAAGGGTGCTTATGGAAATAAAACCAAATACACAAATGAAAGAAAACAAAAAGAAATATAAATTGGTAGGTTCAAGACATACAATAAGCTATCGTACTACCTCTTCTTCAGTGTTAAAATTATTTTTAAATAATGGTTATTATCAAGATATTTTAAAAATACATAATAATGAGTTTTTAGAATACTTAAAATACTTAAGCAGATTAAAAAGTGATGTTTTAGTAACACCAGATGTCGCTTATATAAAGGGAGAAAACCTTGTTACAAGTTATATAAGAGAGTATATTATTGGAACAAGTATAAAAGATTTATATCCTAAAACTACTATGGATGGATTAATTGCTGCAATTGAAGACCTTTATTTAAAATTAAAAAGTACACCTGAACTTTCTTTAAATGGAATAACTTCTAAAGACATGATTTACACTGGTTCAAATATTTCCCTAACTGACTTTGATTTAAGTACATTAAATGAATCTGATAATTATCTTAATAATTTAAATGTCCTTGATAGAGCTATTTTTATTGGTTTATTTGAAAGTAATCCAACAGATTTAAGTTCATTTAACCAAGAATATACAGATTTAATAAAAAAATTAATTGATGAAGATTATCACATTGGAACCCTTTTAAAAGAGTATAGCGGTTCTTTAATGAAAAAAGGAGTTAATCCTAAATACTTGCGTACCTTAAAAAATAATCTTATTCTTAAGTAAATAAGGCGTTTAGTTTACATATCTGCCTTTTTTTTATGGAGTTTTTATAGTATACTTATCATGATATGGTGGTGAATACTATGAGGCAGATTATTGCTAGTCTAGATTTAGGTAGTAGTAAAATAAAACTTGTCGTTGCTGAGCTCAAAGAAGAAGGCTTAAATATTCTTTGTGCAATTGATGAAGACTCCCGTGGTATTCAAAATGGTGAAATAATAGAAGTAGATGATACTGTCTACGCTGTAAAAAAACTATTAAAAAAAGAAGAAGACCTATTAGGTATAAAAATTAGTAAAGTAATTGTTAATGTAAATGAAGAAAATACTCAATATAAAATAGGGGAAGCAAGTATTACAGTTGGAGAAGTTGAAACAGAGATTCTTGCTAGTGACATAGTACGTGTTTTACAAACAAGTGTAAAGGGGAAATTAGATAAAGATTATGATTTAATTACGGTAGTACCAATCATGTTTAAAGTCGATGATCGTAAAACTCGTATGCCAAGGGGATTAAAAGGAAGAAGTCTTTCTGTTAAAAGTGTTATAATTACCTCTCCTAAAAGAGACATATACATGGCTGCTAAAGTAATGGAAAAATGTGGCTTAGAGATAGTTGATATAATGACACCAAGTATTGGCTCATACTTTACACATAAAAATGTATCAACTGATACAGAAACTGGAGTTATTATTGATTGTGGTGCCGAAACATTTAATGTTTCTATTGTTAATAAAGGTATAGTTATAAACACAAGTGTCTTAAAAATCGGTGGAGTTGACATTGATAAAGACCTTGCATATGTTTATAAATTGACAAGTGAACAAGCTCATAGTTTAAAAAATGATTTAGCACTTGCACATAAGAAAAACGCAAGTAAAAATGAGAAAGAAAGCCTTGTAAATACGAATGGTGAAAAAATAATAGTTAATCAGAGTGATGTAACTAACATTGTTATGAGTAGGTGTCATGAAATGCTAAATATGGCGAAAAGTGAAATAAACTACTTAACAAAAAAAGAAATTAGTTATATAATTATAACAGGAGGATTGACTGAACTAAGAGATTTTTCAATTGAAGTTGAAAGTGTCTTTGGACGTTTGGCCAATGTCGGGAAAATACAGATAGTCGGAGCGCGTGATAACAAATATGCTGTCTGCGTGGGAATGATAAAGTATTTTGATTCTAAGTTAAGACTTAGAGATAAAGAATATTCAAGCATAAGTGCTGATGATGAAGAAATACTTTCTGGTGCTAGTGAAAAGAAAAACACTGGTGAATCCATTCTTGGAAAAGTATTTGGAATATTCTTTGATAATTAAGGAGGAATAACATGGACGGATTAGAAATGGACCAAGTTGCCAAAATCAAAGTTATAGGTGTTGGTGGCGGTGGAATGAATGCCGTAAATAGAATGATTGAATCGGGAGTAAGAAGCGTTGAATTTATTGTAGCTAATACAGATTTACAAGTTTTAAATGCATCTCCTGCTGAATATAAATTGCAAATAGGTAAAAATATTACCAATGGACGTGGTGCTGGATCAGATCCTGAAGTTGGTAGAGAAGCTGCCCTAGAAAGTAAAGAAGAAATAAGAGAGGCTCTTGAAGGAGCTGATATGGTTTTCGTTACTTGTGGTATGGGTGGAGGTACTGGAACTGGTGCTTCTCCAATAATTGCTGAAATTGCTCAAGAAGTTGGGGCATTAACTGTTGCAATTGTTACTAAGCCATTCAGATTCGAAGGTAAGAAGAGAATGGAACAAGCTATTATCGGTTTAGACGAACTAAAAAAACATGTTGATACATTGATCGTTATACCAAATGATAGATTAAGAGATATAATTGATAAGAATACTCCAATGATGGCAGCATTTAGAGAAGTTGATAATGTCTTACATAGAGGTGTACAATCAATTTCCGATCTTATTGCTGTATCTGGTTTAATAAATCTAGACTTTGCCGATGTTAAAGCTGTTATGGCAAATCGTGGAGATGCTTTAATTGGTATTGGTTTAGGAACTGGAGAAAACAGGGCTATTGAAGCTGCAAAGGCTGCTGTATCAAGTCCACTTTTGGAAACAAGTATTGTTGGAGCAACAGATGCAATTATTAATGTAACTGGTGGTAACTCATTAACATTAATTGAAGCAGAAGAAGCAGCAGAAGTTGTTAGAGCTAGTGCTAATACAGATATTAATATTATCTTTGGTGCAGTTATTAATGAATCATTAAATGAAGAAGTAATTGTTACAGTTATTGCAACAGGATTTGAAGATTCTAGTAGTGATTCTGGTGATACATATTCACCTGATTATGGAGATACTGATGAGGCTCCAAGAAAACCTACTAGTGTTATAGATGATGAATATGACATACCACCATTCTTAAGAGACAGAGATAATTTTTAGAAGGAAACTTGAGTTTCCTTTTTTTATTCAAGTTAGAAATAAACTACCACCTTTATTGCAATTTTACCTTTATTAAATTATAATTGATATGTGACGGGACTGATTAAAATGCTTAAAATTGAAAATTTAAAAGTTTCTGTAGATGATAAAGTAATATTAGATAATTTTTCTCTTGATATAAATGATGGTGAAATAGTTGCCTTAATGGGACCAAATGGAATAGGTAAAAGTACCATATGTAAAGTAATTATGGGAGAAACTAATTATAAAATAGAATCAGGAACTATTACATATAATGGAATTAATTTACTTGATTTAGATACCATTGAAAGAAGTAAAAGAGGAATTTATTTAGTTAGCCAAAATCCAATTGAAATAGAAGGTGTTACTAATGCTGATATGTTACGTACTGCCTTAGAATGTCGAACAGGAGTTCATACAAACTTTTTTGAATTTAATAAAAAAGTTACTGAAGTATGTAAACGTCTTAACATACCCGCATCATTTATACATCGTGGAATAAATGTTGGAATGTCTGGTGGAGAAAAAAAGAAAAATGAATTACTTCATTTATATATGCTAGAGCCTTCCTTTATTATTTTAGATGAATTAGATAGTGGCTTAGATGTAGATTCACTAAAAGAACTAGCACTTTCTTTAAATGATTATATGAATAATAATATCTCTATATTAATTATTACCCATCATACTTCAATTCTTGAATATATTAAGCCAGATCATGTACATGTTTTAAAATCAGGTAAAATTGTTGCGTCAGGTAGTTACTCACTTGCAGAAGAGATAGAAAAGAACGGCTTTAGTGCGTATGATGTAGGGGAAATAGAAAATCATGAATAAAATATTAATGGATGGGGATAAATTATATTATTTTGGTAAAGAAAAGAATCTCGATATTTCAGGATTTAAAAAAATTTATATAAAAGATGTGAGTGATTACTCATTAGATATTAATTTAAAAAAGAATTCTACTCTTGAAATATACATATTTGCAAATTCTAAAGGAGTTTCATCAATAAATATAAATCAAAGTGAACATAGTAAAGTAACATTAGTTCATACTTTTATAATAAATAATGAATATACATTTAAATATAAGACTAATATAAGTGGTGATAAAAATATAAATGATGTTTTTATCAGTGGTGTTAGTAAAGGAAAAGTAACACTTGATATTGATGGTGTAGTAAATCCTAAGACAAATGAAAATGAACTTAATGAAAATATTAAAGTCTTAACTATTAATGGTGATTGTTTTGTATCTCCAATGTTACATATAAGCGCCTTAAATGTTTTAGCTAACCATAATACAGCAATATCAAATGTTAGAGAAAATGAATTATTTTATTTAGAAAGTAAAGGAATAGATAGAAAAAAAGCTATTGATTTAATTGAAAATAGCTATACATATGGTTATTTATTAACTAAATCAAAAGAATTTTTAGATTATGTTAAAAATGAATAGGAGGTGTAACTTATGAATAGAGAAGATTTTCCAATGTTAAAAAATGATGTTATTTATTTCGACAATGGAGCAACTACTTTTAAACCTAAATCTGTAATAGATGCAACTAATTATTATTATACTTCTATAACTGCTAATGCTCATAGGGGAGATTATGACATATCTTATAAGGTTGATACAATTTATGAAGAGACAAGAAACAAAGTTGCTAAATTTATTAATGCTTCTCGAGACGAGATAGTTTTTACATCCGGTGCTACAGAATCACTTAATATGATTGCTTCTGGTTTTTTTGGAAAACTACTTGAGCCAGGGGATGAAATACTTTTGACTTTATCAGAACATGCAAGTAACGTATTACCATGGTTTTTACTTGCTAAGAAAAATGGCGCAATTATAAAATATATTGAACTAGATAATAACCTACATGTAACACTTAACAATGTTATATCAATGATTACTCCGAACACTAAAGTTATATCCCTTGCAGCTATTACAAATGTAGTTGGTGATGAAAGACCAATAAAAGAAATAGTTAAATATGCTCATGAACATAATATATTTGTTGTTGTAGATGGCGCTCAAAGTGTACCACACACTAAAACTGATGTAAAAGATTTAGATTGTGATTTCCTTGCATTTTCTGCTCATAAAATGTGTGGACCAACAGGTGTTGGAGTACTTTACGGTAAATCAGAATTATTAAATGAATTAGAACCTACTAATTTAGGTGGTGGGATGAACGAATCGTTTGATAATATTGATGAGGTATATCTAAAAGAAATACCTACAAGACTTGAAGCAGGAACACCTAATATTGCTGGTGTAATCGGACTTGGAGCTGCCATAGATTATTTAAATAAAATTGGTCTTGATAATATAAAAATTTATGAAATAAAATTAAAAAAATATTTAATTGATAAATTAAAAAGTATTCCACATATTAATATAATTAATGAAGAATGTGATAGTGGAATAGTTGCATTTAATGTTGATGGAGTATTTCCACAAGATGTTGCATACTTCTTAAATAAATATAATATATGTGTTCGTGCTGGTAACCATTGTGCTAAGATTTTAAAAAATGCCATAGGCGTAAAAAATACTGTAAGAGTCAGCTTATATTTTTACAATACCGAAAGCGAAATAGATAAATTAGTAGAGTTACTTAAAGATAAAAATAGAATTATAAGAGAGATGATATAATGGATAGTAATATGAAGCGAGAGATTATTTTAGATAATTATTCTCATCCTTTTAATAGAGGAGTAGAAACTGATGGCTACATCAAAGTAAACTCCAACAATGAATCATGTATTGATAATATTGATCTTTATATCAAATTTGAAGAAAACACAATTAAAGATATTAAATTTGATGGTGAAGCTTGTGCTATTTCAACAGCTTCAACTTCTATAATGATTAAGAATATGATTGGTAAATCTATTGATGAAGTTTTAAATTATATTAAAAACTTTGAAGCAATGCTTAATGAAGAGCCTTATGAAGATACAGACTTTTCTGAGGCAATTGTATTTGATGAAACATATAAACAAGGAAATAGACGCACTTGTGTAACTTTACCTTATAGGGGAATAGAAAAAGCTATTGAAGAATATAAAAATAATGTTGTTTAATTAAATAAAAGATGTTAAAATAACTTTTGAGGTGTAGGTATGTTAGAATATTTATTAAATGAATTAACAAAGTTAAAAGAAGAAAAACAAAATGTGGAATGGAAATTAGTTGAAGCAGAGTTAGAAGGGCATATAGCTAATAAAAGATATTTTGCTTTAAGAGATTATAAGGGCAGCTGCAGTGAACATGCAAGAGAAACAAAAATATGTATTGCTTCAAATATAGTTACTTTAGGATGTTTAATATATTTATTAGTAACTTTAAACTTCGTTCCAGTAACTGTTATAGGAACTATAGTTGCATTACTTGTAGATGGAGTTTGTTTACATGATTTCTATGCAACCTTAAAAAGAAAAGTAAAATGTAAAGATGAATTAGAAAAAGAAAATATAAATTCAGATACAAATGTAAGTAATCTTTTTGATACCCGTTCAAAATCTTATAATAAGGTTCAAGAATTAAGGGAAAATCTAGGTGATCTTGAGGATAAAATCAAAGAATTAGAAGAAATTATAGTTGAGCCTAAAATAGAAGATGAATTAAAAAAACATCCAGAACTAATGAAGTCTTACTTAGAAAAAATGTATCAAGAATATTTAGAAGAAGTAAGTAATGAACCAGTAAGTCGTATTCACTTAGAACCACCAGTAATGGAACAAGAACATATTAAAAAATATCAAAGAACTAGCCAAAATTAAAAGGAAATTATTAATTAATTTCCTTTTTTATTTTTTAACATTCACTATATCTAAAATGTGTCCACATAATCCTAGTATATCTTTTCTTTCACAAATAGATAAATGGTATCTTATAAATTCCTCAAATTCTTCATCACTAAGTTTATTTACATATTCACGGAAATAGTTAGCTACAGTATCAGAAGATACTATTTTTATTCTTTCAAAATTTAAAACCTTATTATAGAAGTCGATATCTTCTAAACGAACATAAGAATATAAGTTATCTTTATCACTTAATACATGATAATCATCATCTATAAGATTATTAGTTTTAGCATCAATTATTGCACGTTCCATAAAACCATGACGGATGACGGCATATTCATTCATAATATATTGAATAAGTATAACACCATTACTTTTTACTAGTCTTTTAGCTTCATTTAAGGATTCAATTTTTTCATCATTATTTATTAAATGATACATTGGTCCAAATAAAAGAATAACATCATAAGAATTACTCTTAAGAGTACTTAAATTAGTAGCATTTCCTTGAATTACTTTTATTGTTTTATTCTTTTTTTCAATAACTTTCAAATTATGCTTAACAAGTTCAACTGCAGTAACATTAAAACCCTCATCACTTAAAGGAATAGAGTAAGCTCCAGTTCCAGCACCAATATCTAATATATTTGGATTTTCAAACTTATTTAATAATTCATGTATATACTTCATATTGGTAATAAATTCTATTTTTCCATGTCTTGTTTTTAATCTTTTATCTTCATTAAACTTATTATAATAATTTACTAGGTTTTCCTCATTCATATTATCACCTAGGATTATTATAACATAACCTTTTTGAAGAATTATTTTCAATTCTTTCAGTATTCATTATAAGTCTTAGGTTATATTGTTTTGTTGGAGCAACATCTTTTGTTGGATCCATTAAAATTGGATTATACATGATAGTTCTTCCAGAAGTTAACTTTGTTATTGCATCTTCAAATATAGTCCCTTTAAATATACCTTGTTTTAAAAGCTCATTATATAAAGTCTCTAAAACAATCGCGGTAGTAGGGTTTACATCGGTATTTAAGATTGCTTGACTTATAATAACTGGAAATCTTTCTTGTTTAGCACTTATGTAAGATTCTTTGAATTTTAATAATAAAGCATTTAAAACAAAAGGAGCAGTTTCTAAAAAATATTCTCTAATTAAACCATACTCAGTAGGCGTTAAAACTTGTGTTCCATAAATATGTTGCTTTAAATTTTTTCTTAAAGTTTCATTTAATAACTCATTACGAACTAAAGCGTTTTTATCAAATAAAAATAAAATACCATACACATCAACATTTTTTCTTCCAGTAGCTTGATTTAATAAAAGATAATCAGGTGGATTTTTCATATACTTTGTTTTCATATTTGGAAGAAATATCCCATCTTTTAAAATTGTATCCTTAAATAGTCCATTATTTAAATCCTCGTTAAACATTTTTATTAACGCTGATTGTTCACGTAGATGAGAATCCATTATTAAAGTAGTTCTACTTTCAATATTAACTTTGTTTCCATCTATAATTCTAGGAATCGAAGAAAAACAGTCATATTCAAGTTCATCTGTAATAATATCCCTAATATTATTATAATAAGCTCTTAAAGCATCTATATTATTAACAGGTAATCTTGGTTCAATATTTGCATTTTCTTGAATAAAACTATCAAGTTTTAAAAGTTTTTCTCTTATCTCTTCAAGTGCACCCATAAAATTCACCCCTTTATAAAACATGTCTATTATAACTTATAATTAATAAAAGTCAAACAAAATATTTGTTGCAATTTTTTTAATTATATATGATAATAACAAAACAAGGGAGGAATATTTATGCAAACATTTTATACTATATCAACAATAATCGCTTTATTATTACACACTATATCATATTTTGGATTGCCTATATTTTATGAAATAAACCTAAAGAAAAGAGGTAAATTATTTAAAAATAAATATACATCAATTAAAGACTTTAAAGGATATATTTTAGATTTTATTCCATTTTTAAATATAATTTCTATCGCGTTAAATGCTTTCGTTCTTGGATGTACAATTAAGCTTTCTGATCAAATGTTAGATAGATTCTCAGAAGCTTTTACTGCTGAAACTGTAAAAAGAAATTATGAATCACATGAGTCCGATGAAAAGAATATAACTGATGCGCTTAGATTAGATGGAGCAAATGAATTAGAAATAAAAAAAGAATTAGATATTGTTAAAGGACATTTCGGAAAATCTAAAGAAAACTCATCTTACGAAGTAACACCAACATTCAGTGAAGCAGACTATGAATGGGCATGTAATTATCTTGATGCAAGTAATTTTATTGAAAGTTTATTTACTGATATAACAATAGATAAAAAGACAAAGTATGAAATTATTAGTGATTTAATTAAATATGCTAAAGAAATTGAAAGCATGAGTAAGAATAGTGAAGTAAAAGAAGTAGTTACAGAAGAAACTAATAATTGTTGGGAAGAAAAAAGAGATGAAACAGTTTCCGATAAAGTATTAAGCATTATAAACAAACATACTTTTAATAATTAAATTGACAAAATGATTGTTTGATTATATAATCTATTTATAAAGCAAAGATGTAGGATTAGTAGTAAACAAGTTACTTTTAAAGAAAGACCATGGTTGATGTGAATGGTTAAAGTTATAGTTTATGAATCTACCTACTAGTGTTGTTAATAGCAACCGGGGAGACTCGTTAAAACAGATAAGTTAAATAGAGGATGGTACCGTGCAAGTCTGCACTCCTTAAGGGACCATTCTTTTTTTTATCAAATGAAAGGATGAAGAAAATGATAGATATTAATTTGATAAGAGAAAATAAAGAGCGTGTTATTGAAAACATTAAAAAGAAATTTCAAGATGAAAAAATTCCATTAGTAGAAGAAATTTATACGCTTGATAAGGAATATCGTGATGTAAAATTAAAAATGGATACTAAACGTGCTGAAAAAAATAAGTTAAGTGGAGAAATTGGGGCTTTAATGCGCGATAAAAGACAAGATGAAGCTAACAAGATAAAAGAGCAAGTTTCTAAAATGGGTGATGAAATCGATGCATTAACAAAAAGAGAAGAAGAACTAAGCACAATAATAAAAGAAAAAATGATGAAGATACCTAATATTGTTGCTGATACTGTCCCAGTAGGTAAGGATGACTCCGAAAATGTTGAACTTAAACGTTTTGGTGAAGCTAAAGTTCCAAATTATGAAATACCTTATCATGCTGATATATTAGCAAGATTTAATGCCCTTGATAAAGAGGCAAGTGGTAGAACTAGTGGTAATGGATTTTATTACTTAATTGGAGATGCAGCAAGACTATCTAGTGCAATGCTTTCATACGCAAGAGATTTTATGATTGACCATGGATTTACTTATTGTATTCCTCCATTCATGATAAGAAGTGATGTAGTTACTGGGGTAATGTCATTTGCTGAAATGGATGCAATGATGTATAAAATTGAGGGAGAAGATTTATTCTTAATTGGAACTTCTGAACACTCAATGATTGGTAAATTTAAAGATCAAATATTAAAGAAAGAAGAATTACCTATAACAATGACTTCATATTCACCATGTTTTAGAAAAGAAGTTGGAGCACATGGAATTGAGGAAAGAGGTATTTACCGTG
>CAZWST010000033.1:0-16935 GCA_964636965.1 uncultured Muribaculaceae bacterium | reverse complement strand
TTTGTCTCATACTATGATTATTATCAACCAGAAGCTTATGTTCCCCAAAGTGATACATATATTGAAAAAGATGCATCAATTAATGATGAGATAGATGAGTTAAGACATGCAGCAACTTCTTCTCTTTTAACTAATGAAGACACTATAGTTGTATCGTCAGTTTCTTGTATTTATGGTATTGGAGATCCAGAAGATTACGAATCACATATGTTAATTGCAACAGTTGGAGATACAATAAAAAGAAATGACTTATTAAATAGATTAATTGATATGAACTATGAAAGAAATCAATTGGATTTCCATCGTGGAACATTTAGAGTAAATGGAGATATCATCGATATTGTTCCAATTGCTGAAAAGAAAAATGGGGTACGTATTGAACTATTTGGTGATGAAATAGATAGAATCAGTGAATTTGATATATTAACTGGCGCTATAGTTCAGAATAAAAAATCTACTACAATATTTCCAGCAACTCATTTTGTAACTAATAAAGACAAACTTGAAGAAGCTTGCAGAAGAATTGAGGAAGAGCTTCATGAAAGATGCAAAGTATTACTTGAAAATAACAAACTTCTTGAAGAACAAAGATTAAGAGAAAGATGCGAATATGATTTAGAGATGTTAAGGGAAACTGGATTCTGCCATGGTATTGAAAATTATTCACGTCATATTGCTCTTCGTTCTGAAGGTGAAACACCATCTACTTTAATAGATTTTTTTCCAAAAGACTTTTTACTTGTAGTTGATGAATCACACGTAACTCTTCCACAGGTAAGAGGAATGTATAATGGAGATAGAATGCGTAAAACTACTTTAGTTGAGTATGGTTTTCGTCTTCCAAGTGCTTTAGATAATCGTCCTCTTAAATTCGATGAATTCAATGAAAAAATTAATCAAGCTATATATGTTTCTGCAACTCCAGGAGACTACGAACTTGAGCTTGTTAACAATAAATGTGTTGAACAAATTATTAGACCAACTGGCCTTTTAGATCCAACGATTGAAGTTAGAAAAACAGAAGGACAAATAGATGATTTAATTAATGAAATTAATAATAGAATAGAAAAGAATGAAAGAGTACTTATAACAACTCTAACTATTCGTATGGCTGAAGAGTTGACTAGCTATCTTAAGAATCTAGGAATAAAAGTTGCTTATCTTCACAGTGAAGTTAAAACTCTTGAAAGATTGAAAATTATACGTGAATTACGTTTAGGTAAGTATGATTGCTTAGTTGGAATAAATTTACTTCGTGAAGGAATAGATTTACCTGAAGTATCCTTAATCGCGATAATGGATGCAGATAAACAAGGATTCTTAAGAAGTGATAGATCATTAATCCAAATTATTGGTAGATGTGCAAGAAATTCTTCTGGCCATGTTATCATGTATGCAGATGAAGTTAGTGAAGCAATGGAAAAATCTATTAAAGAAACAAAACGTCGTCGTGAAATACAAGAAAGATATAATAAAGAACATGGAATTACTCCAAAGACAATTATAAAAGATATTGCAAATGTTATCTCTAACATTGATGAAGAAACAGAAGAGAAGATTACTAAAAATACGAAGATGAGTAAGAAAGATAAAGAACTAATAATGATGAATATTGAAACAGAGATGAAAGAAGCTGCAAAGAATTTAGATTTCGAAAGAGCTATGGAACTTCGTGATATTCTTTTCGAAATGAAAAGTGAATAATAAAACGCTAATTAAGCGTTTTTTTCTTTTGAGTATCACCGATATCTCTAACCATATCTATATCATACATAACAAGAGGTCTTCTTTTAAACCAATCAGGTAACTCCTCATGACTATTTACCCCAACTAATGTAGCATCATGATAATCTCTTAAAAAGCCAAAATTGTTATCCATTCTTCTAACGCAATGTGGATCTTGCAATAATATTTTTTGCTTTCTAGCTTCTTCAAAATAATTATCAAAGTCTTCATCGCATATTCTTTTACCCTTATGATACTTTGAAAGATAATCTTGCTTTTCGATATATAAATCTGGATAATTATATTCATCAAAAATAATTGTTCTTTCAGTAGGGGCTAATAAAAAGTGCTTATAAAGCGTACTTGGCATATTCTTAGATCTAGAAAATTTTAACACTTTACGCATTCCAATTCTAAAAGCTTGTGTAGTAGATCCCATTTTTAAATATCTAATAGTTTTTTTATCTATATAATCTCTAATTTGCTTTTCTAAGTTATTTTTAAATACAATATTTAAACATTCAGTAGTAAACATAGGAGTCTCTGATTTATCAATTAATTTAATAAATCCTTTATAATTTTTAGAAACTTTGCGTGGTAGATTTCCATCTAAGGTATAAATTAATTCCATTTTCCTTTTCTGTTCAATAGATAACAAATAATCAAAATTACTAACTAGAAATTCAATTAAGTTATTACTTAAATAAGAATAATCTGCCATTATAGAAGGTAATGACGGCATATCAGTTTTACCTAAGAAACTAATGAATTCATTATAGTCATTAAAATTATTTTTAGCCAAAGTCATAATAAAATATGTAAACAGAGTAAGTGAGTTAGATGCAAATACTTGCTCTAGAAGTCTCATAAATGAATCTTCATTATTTAAAGAAATGCAAGTTAAATCAGTAATTATTTCTTGTTTATTAGGATCTATATCATTAATTCTTTCAATAATATAATCAGGCGCATTTGGTACATAGTATATTAAATCTTTTAACTGCTTAACTGAAAGAATATTTAAGAATCTTTTATCATAGTTCAAAAGATATAGAATCTCATCATTAAAATATCCAGGATAATCTATTACAAATAAAAAAAGTTTATTAGCTATTAAAGGAAAGTACTTTCTTTCAGTTAAATCAGAAAAAGAATTCTTAACTTGCAAATAAGCACTATCACGCAATAATTCTTTATCTAAACACTCCTTTAAGTCTTTTAAAGATAAAGTATCATCTAATAATTGAATTAGTCTTTCTTCCATACTTCTCACCATCAAAATCCAAGCAACATTATAGCATATCAATCTAATCAATTGTTAAAAAATGTATACTTATCAACAAAAAAGTCTATTAAAATTTAGTATTATTAGCTATAATAAATAATTAAGGATGTGTTAAAATGTACAAATCAAATACTAACTTTAATTTATATAAAACATTTTATGACGTGGTAGTCTCTGGTAGTATATCAAAAGCTGCAACAATTAATTATACTTCTCAGCCAGCAATTTCAAGATCAATTAAGACCCTTGAACAAGAACTTAATACTAAATTATTTATACGTACAAAAAAAGGAATAGAGTTAACTGATAAGGGTAAAGAATTATTCTTTTATGTCGAACAAGGTTATAACTCATTTTTAACTGCTGAAAGACGAATCCTTGAAGATAAAAATTTATTAAAAGGTAAATTATCTATTGGTATTCCCTCACATATTGCTACATTTTATTTATTTGATTCTCTAGATGAGTTTCATAAAAAATATCCAAATATTGAAATAACTATTATATCAAAATCAACTTCTGGCTTACTTGATTTATTAAGAAGTCATGAAATAGATTTTATGATTGATTCAGAACCAATACATACAAGGGATACAAGTATCACTATTAAACATATAAAGAATTTACATAATACTTTTATTGCAGCATGTGACTATGATACAAGTAACATTAAAACCTTAAGTGATTTAGAAAATGTTCCAGTAATTATTCCAATTAAAGGAACAGCCAACAGACAAAATTTAGATGAAGTACTTGTAAAAAATAAAGTGGAATTAAATAATGTTTTAAATATTCATACATCAGAACTTATTATTGGAGCAATAAAAAGAAAACTTGGTATAGGTTATGTAATAAAAGAGTTAGTTACTCATGAATTAAATAATGGACTATTAAAGGAAGTAAAATTAGATGGTCTTCCAAAAACGGGAATTAGTCTAGTTTACATAGAACCATACTTAACTGATTCACCAAGGGTCTTCTTAAAAGAATACTATAATATTGAGATATAACAAAAATGTTATAGTAAATATAAACATTTGATATTTTATTAATTCTAAACTTAATTGTATTATTAACATAGAAAAGAGGTAAAACTATGTTAGTATATCAATTAAGAATTATTGAATTAGGAGAATCCTTAGAGCCTGTATTTAAAAATAAAGAAGATGCACTAAGAGTTAAAGAAAAGTACAAATCAAGAAATATTGTTATTAAAGAAAAATATTTAGATAATATCGAAAATGATATTATTTATCGTATTAAAAATACAGATTGTGAAGGGTATTTCCTTGAAGAAGAAATATTTGGAAATATGAATGACGCACAAACTTATTTAAAAAATCCTCATCAATCAATAGTAGAATATCGACTTAGTTAAGAAATGTATTTCAAATAAGAATGTAAAGAATTTAAATAGAAATTGCAATGCTAAACAAAGTTAGATAAAAATACCCTCGTTTATGTTATAATTCATATAGAATAAAATAATTGAGGTGATAATATGGATAAAATATTTGTCTTTGGACATAAAAATCCCGATGCTGATTCAGTATGTGGATCAATTACTTTATCTAATCTAAAAAATGAACTAGGAATGAATACAGAGGCAAGAATATTAAGTCCTATCAATAAGGAAACTGAATATATTTTAAATAGATTTGGGGTAGAGGTACCTCCATATTTAAATGATGTACGTGTTCAAATAAAAGATGTTAACTATCATAAAAATTATATTATAAATGAAAATAAAACTATATATGAAGCATTTAAAATGATGAACGCTAATGCCATAACTGGCCTTCCTTTAGTAGATGATTCAGGACTATTTAAAGGATACGTTTCGCTTAAGGAAGTTGCATCAGATATGATTTATAATGAAAACCTTCATATTGAAACGTCTTTTGACAATTTAATTAATATTCTCGAGTCTACTGATTATTTAAAGTTTGATGAAGAAATATCTGGTTATGCTCATGCTGCAACATTTGCTGATGAAACATTTATTAAAGATATTAAAATAGATGAGGAATCAATTGTAATAGTTGGAGATCGTGAAAATATTATTAAATATGCGATTAATTCTAAAGTTAAATTAATAATTATGGTTAAGGGAAGTAAACTTAATCTTGAATTATTAGATTTAGCTAAAAAGAATAAGATAAATGTTATTATGACAAATAAATCATCATTTAAAATTGCTCGTGTCTTATGTTTAACTAATCCAATTAAATCTATAAAAAGAGGAGTAGACACTATTACTTTTACTGTAGATGATTATTTAACAGATTTTAATGAAGAAACAAATAAATTAAAACATACCAACTACCCTATATTAAATAGTAGGGGCAAATGTTTAGGTATGTTAAGAACAATAGATGCTCATGAAGTAAATAAGAAAAAAGTAATTTTAGTTGATCATAATATGCGTGCTCAATCAGTTGATGGACTAGAGGAAGCTGAAATACTTGAAATAACTGATCATCATAATATTGGAGATATAAATACCTCATCTCCAATAAATTTCCGTAATATGTCGGTTGGTGCAGTAAATACGATAATATATTATTTATATAAAGAAAATAACGTTAAGATATCTAAGAAAATGGCAGCACTTATGTTAAGTGGAATAATATCCGATACACTTTTACTTCAAAGTCCAACTACAACTGAAAAAGATAGAATTGTTGCTCATGAACTTGCATCTATCGCTAAACTTGATTTAAATAAATATGGGTTAGAATTATTAAGTAGTGGAGTAAAAATCGATGGTTTAACAGCAAATGAAATAGTATTCAAAGATTTTAAAGTTTATAAAGTAGGTAACTATAATATGGCTATTGCTCAAGTATTCACAACAGACTTTAAAGTATTCCAACCACGAGTAGATGAGATTGTTGAAGAACTAAATCGTGTTGCAACTAACCACGACTATAAATCATGTGTTTTATTTGTAACGAACTTTTTAACTAATAATTCTTATCTTTTATTCTCTGATAATTCTAAAAAAATTCTTGAAATTGCTTATGGATTTGATGATGTAAAAAATGGAGATTTATTAAAAGGAGTTGTATCTCGTAAGAAACAAATGGTGCCATTTATTATGAACGCAATTGAACATAATTAAGAGGAATAATCCTCTTTTTTTAGTATTTTTAAATAATTAAGAGAAAAAATATTAACTTATATGATAGAATATAAGTAGGAGTGATAAAATATGATTCAGGGAAAATTGTTAAGAAAATATCGTGAGCAAAATAATCTAACTATAAAGGATTTATCAAAACTAATGCACGTATCTAAAAATGTAATAACTTTATGGGAGGAAGGTAGTAAGATTCCAAGAGAGGACGATATAAGATTTTTATGTTCTTTATATAATATTGAGTTAGTAGATTTAATTGATACAAAAGAAAAAAAAGTAGTTAAGAAAAAAATTGATACAACTAAGTATCGTAATATATTAGTTTCATTAATAATAGTAGTTATATCAGTAGTACTAGGATTAATTATGGAAAGTATATTAGTAGGTATCGTTTTAAGTTTTTCTCTATTAGTTATATATAATTCATTATATTATTTAAAAGATGAAAAGGAATTATCTAAAAATGCTATTGGTCCAAAAAGTCTTTTAGGAATATCTATTCGACACAAAACAAGGAAAGAACTAGTAAAATATTACTTCTTAGAATCTCTTATAATCGCATCTATTTATCTTATACTAAGTTTAATTTCTTTTGTTTTAAATATTGAACCATTAATAATAAATATTAAAGTATTTGATACAGTTCTTCCGAATATGCTATTTATTTGGGGTTCAATGTTTACTTTATTAACAGGAGTAATATTATTATTAGAAATTGCGTTTGAATTAATTATGGAACGAAAGAATATATAAAAGGTGGTTAATATGAATAATGAAGAGGAAAAAATACTAAATAAGACAATTCTTGATACAGGTATAGCAAAACCAATAAGTGTAAGTAAAGAAGAAGCTGTACTTTTAGCTAGACAAGCTGAAGAAGAAAATAAAAAAAATATAAATGAGGAAGTTCATCAAACAATAGTTACACCAACCCAGATTACCAAAGAAGAACTTGATGAACAAAGAATAAATGAAGTAAATGATCTAATGAAAAATGATTATGTTAAAATGGTCGAGATTAAACATTCTAAGAAAACATATATTATACTTTTTTTAGTATTAGCGCTTATTCTTGGAATAATTATATTTGAACTTATTTACTTTGGAGGTAAGTTATAATGCGTAATAAGTTAAAAGAAATTTTAAGTGACGAAAGGAAAAAAACTTTTTTAGTTCTGTTAGTAGTTACCTTGCTTTTATTTATTGCACTTTTAGTTTTAATTATTGTTTTAAATAATAAAAAAACTAAAAATGAAAATAAAGTTTCTGATATAACTAATACATCAAAAATTAAGGATATCTTTAAAGGATACGAAACAACCGAATATAATTTCAGTGAAAATCCTTCTAAAAAGGTTAACTATGATTATAAAAGTAGACATGAATTTATCTATGCAAATGGTGAAGATAGAAAAACAATATATACTAATTATAAGAATAAGGAACTTTATTATGAATTAACTCTAATTGACGGATTAATTGTTTTTAGTGAGCAGAAGTATAATAATAATTTAAATGCATATGAATTTACTGGAAAGAATTATAGATTCCAAGGTCAAAATAAAATAATTGATTATCTAGTTGTGTCTACTTGTGAAGATGATACATATTCTATTATTGCAAAGGATGCAAAGAATAATCTATATGTATTTAATACACCAGAACAGGAATTTGATATTAACTATATAATTAACAATATTAAAAAAACTAAAGTGATATCTAATGTTAAGAAGGTTGGGTATTATACCTATAATAATTATCCTCATCGTGAATGTAATGAGTATGATTTAGTTTATTTAGATTCTTATGATAATGTTAGATATGTAGCTGGTAAGAATGCATTATTTTTTGATGATGTTTATTATCGCTATATTGGATATGGACTTAATGGTAATTATGTCTACGTTTTAAAAGATGGATTAATGCAATTAGAAACTGATAATACCAAGAAGTTAAATGATGGTGAACATAATATAATTTATATGGGAAGTTTTTATACATTAAATGATGACTATGAGACTTTATATATAATTGGTACAAATGGTTATATGTATAAATTAGATAACTTTAGTTTAGACTCTAAAGGTACACTTGAAAAAATAAATAAAACAAGAATTAAAAAAATTGGATTTAGAACAGAAAAAGATGCCTCAAATTACGCAAAAGACACTTCAACTGTTATGATAGAATTTGAAGATAATCAAGTAATAGAAATAAATAATTCTCACGAATTTGAATTATTAAGCTAATGGCGATTTGCATTTTTTTAATATTTATGCTATAATTCTTTGCATGTGTGGTGCATTATGCTAGTCATTATACTATTTGAAGGTGGGGCTAAAAATCTACCAATTGTACAAATGACACTTCGCATATCTGCTTCTTCTGCCCAAGTTGGGGCGGATATGAGATTTAAGATTTAAGGATAAGCCATAATGGCATATGGCTGATGAAACTCCTTTTATCAAGTCACTTATACAGGATAGTAAAATAACGTACATGATGTGAGTGATTACTAGGGATTATACGATTAATAATTAATATGAAATAGTAATTGCAAAAGCATATAAGAATAGTCACTATTGTTAGGGAAAACCTCTAGCGTGTATATATTATAAGTATTGGAGTGCGGACTAAGTGGTAATCGAGTAGTTAGATTGGTAACGACTAACTGTTGTTTTTAAATCGAAAGAACTTAAGGGTAACCAAAAGTAGACAACAGAGAAATTCAACTCGACCAAAGCCGTAAAATTGATTTATAATATACCATACAAATTGACTTTAATACGGGGAAAGAATCCGATTAAAGTTTTTTTTTGCAAAAATTTATTAAAGAATAAATAATATAAATCATTAATTTACTAAAAAGAACATACATGTTATAATAAGAATTAGGGTGGAGATATGAAAAAAGAAAACAATTTTATTATTACAATATTTATATTAACATTTATTTTATCAATTTGTTTTAGTGCAGTATCAAATGTTATAGCTGCCTCATTTAATGAGATTGTTTTATTTATAATAATGGTAGTGGTAATATTAATAGGTATCTTATTTGACGCTATTGGAACTGCTGGAATAACTGCTAAAGAAGCAACTTTTCACTCAATGTCATCAGCCAAGGTAAAGGGTGCTAAAGAAGCATTAAAGTTAATAAAGAGTGGAAGTAAGATATCATCTATTTGTAATGATGTAATTGGTGACGTTTGTGGAATAGTTTCAGGAGGATTAGGTGCAGTACTTGCTATTTCTTTATCAACAAGATTTAGTCTTAATAACACAATTATTTCTGTTGTTTTATCCGCTTTTATTTCATCATTCACCGTAGGTGGAAAAGCTATTATAAAAAATATTGCAATGAAAAATGCTGATAAAATAATTCATACAGTTGGTAAAGTTATGCATCTATTTAGGATTAAATAATATGAGTAAAAGATTACGTTTCCTAATTTTATTTATTACAGGTATATTAATAGGTATATTGGCTAAATTTAATTGTTTAACACTCTTAGATAGATTTGTTTATAATATGCTTATGAGTATTAAATGTACTAATGTAACAAATGTTTTTAAAATAATAACTACACTTGGTAATACACGTTTTATAATCTTTTCAAATATCATAATCGTGATATTTTATGCTTTTATTAAAAAGAATAGTTTATTACTTATACCTTTTAGTTCTATTCTAAGTCCAATTATAAATAACATTTTAAAATTTATTTTTAGACGACCTCGACCAGATGAAATATATAGGCTTATTACTGAGAGCAATTATTCATTTCCATCGGGTCATGCAATGATTAGTATCTTATTTTATGGATCGATTATTGTTTTAATAAATAGAAGTAATATAAAACATAAAAAAGTATTAAATACATTAATTATTCTAATAATATTATTAATTGGAATAACTCGAGTTTATTTAGGGGTCCACTATGTAAGTGATGTAATAGGTGGATACCTAATCTCATTAAGCATTATAGTTTTAATTAAGGGTGATGAAATTGAAAGCGTTAATAACAGGAGCAAGTAGTGGTATAGGAAAAGACATGGCTAAATATTTAGCTAGTATGGGAGTAGATTTAATTCTAGTAGGTAGAAGAAAAGGAAAGCTAGATGAATTAAAAAAAGAACTAAGTGTCTCTGTAAAAGTTATACCTTTAGATTTATCTGAGTTTGATAATGTAGAAGAACTTTATAATGAAGTAAGAAAAGAAGATATAGATATACTTATTAATAATGCTGGATTTGGCTTATTTGGTGAATTTAATAAAACAGATATAGAAACCGAAATGAAAATGATTAATGTTAACATTAAACAGCTTCATTATCTAACAAAGAAGTTTTTAAATGATTTTATAAAAAAAGATAAAGGTTATATTTTGAATGTTGCATCTTCAGCAGGATTTATGGCTGGACCTAAATTATCTACATATTATGCTACAAAGAATTATGTCTTAAAACTTACTGAAGCTATATACGAAGAACTAAGAAGAAATAAAAGTAATGTACATATAAGTGCCTTATGCCCTGGACCTGTTGATACAGAGTTTAATAAAGTCGCTCATGGGGAATTCCATACATCTGCTGCATCAAGTGAATATGTTGCCAAATACGCGATTGATAAAATGTTTAAAAATAAACTTATAATTATCCCAACACTAAAAATGAAAGTAGCGATATTTTTAACTAGATTTGTTCCAACTAAGTTGCTTTTAAAAATAACATATAATATTCAAGATCGTAAGACAAAATAAAAGAGTTACAAATGTAACTCTTATTTTAATTTAAAAGATGATATAATTTCATCTTTAGAACAAGCATCTCCATATTTAGAAGCAATATACTCTAGTTTTTGTTCTATAAATTCATCAGTTTTTATTAACATTAGTTCATCCTCTGTTAAAATATTAACACGATTTTCTTGACTATATTCCATCTTTTCTTCATCAGTTAATTCTTGTGCCAAGTCTGAATATTCTCTTACAAAAGATTTTCCAGGTTGAAATATTGATCTATATATAACTACTGGTTCTGATGAATATTCTTTAGTTCCAGTGTACTTAGGATTAACTGAAACAATTTCATAGATATTTTTCTCTACTAAGGTTTTTCCTTTAAAATGTTTAACAAAATCTCCGTCTTTTAATATCATAATATTACCTTATTTCTTCTTTATCTTTTCTACAACATCTTGTATATTAGCCCCATCAAAAGCTCTTAAAACTTCAATAGGTATAGCAAATATAATTGTGTTTGATTGATCTGATGAAACATCGTTTAATGTTGCAAGTGTTCTTAAATGAAGAGCACCAGGGGTAGAAGACATTATCTCAGCAGCCTTAGCTAAATTCTTAGCAGCTTCTTCTTCACCAACTGATTTAGTGATAACAGCTTGTTTTTCTCTTTCAGCTTCAGCTACTTTAGCAATAACTCTTTGCATTTCTTCTGGTAACTTAATATCTTTAAGTTCAACATTTTCAACTTTAATTCCCCAAGGATCAGTGGCTTCATCAATTATATTACATATTTCAGTAGATATTTTATCTCTTTCACATAAAAGTTCATCAAGTGAAACAGCACCAACTGCATTACGCATTGTAGTTTGAGCAAGCTGAGATACAGCATATTGGTATCTTTCAACAGCAATAACTGCTTTAGATGCATCAAATATTTTATAGTAGATTACAGCGTTTATTCTTACACTAACGTTATCTTTTGTAATCGCGTCTTGTTCTGGAACATCTACAGCTTTTGTTCTAATATCAACTTTTTGATATGATTCAATAATAGGTAAAACTATATTCCATCCAGGATTAAGTATTTTTTTATACTTACCAAATCTAAATAGAATACCTCTTTCATACTCTGATATCTGTCTTATAGAAGACAAAATAATTACTAGAATGATTACTAATAAAATCCAAATAAATCCCATAAAATTCGACTCCTTTCTAGTTATATTGTATAATTAAATCTCTTATATTTCAACTAATATTGACTTTTAAAAAATATTAAAGTACTATTAAAATGAGGCTGGTGTTTAATATGAGCAAGAATAAAAAGAATTTTATTTACTATGAGTTAGAAAGTGCGGTAATCTTTTTAGTAGGAGTGCTTTTTACTTTACTACCTACAATTTATGGAACAGATAATTTAAGTGAATTAAATGTTAATGATCTATTTATATCTATGACCCTTATACTTGCTAGTTTAAATTTAGCAAATTTTTACGTAGTAGGTAGCAATCCAACCAAAGAATATCTATATTATTCTATGACTTCTTCTTTAGTTGGAATAGTTAATTTACTTATTTCACAATATTTTAGTAACTCGATAACATTAGCTATAAGTATATTATCTTTAACTGTTACTTTTTCAATAGTTAAACTATTTACTGTAGATTATTATCATGATAGAAAAGATTCATTTTATTATATAGAAGCCCTTCTTGCTATTATCTTTTTAGTAGTTGGTATGGTTATTTCAATAAGTGTATTTAATAATCCAGTTATTGAAACTTTAGAATTAGGTTTCTTTGTTATAATAATGGGTATCATTGAGAGTATTAAAACAGCAACAAAATGTTTGTTAAAAGCTCCAAGATTCTTAAGATTTATTAAGTTTTAGGAGGGTATATGAAAATAGTAAAAGATTTTTTTGATTATCAAATATTAGATATGGCAAATGGTCAAAAACTTGAAAGATGGAATGAAATAATTTTATCAAGACCGGACCCTCAAATTATTTGGAGTGATAAAACTAGACCTAGTTTATGGGATAGTGCTGATGCTAAATATAAAAGAAGTAATACTGGAGGGGGAGAATGGTATATTTATAATAAAGATATGGCATCTTCTTGGCAAATAAAATGGCAAGACTTAACTTTTAATTTAAAACTAATGGGATTTAAACATACTGGAGTATTTCCAGAACAAGCGTATAATTGGAATATAATAAGAAAAAAAATTAGTAAAGAAGCGAGTATGCGTGAAGTTAAAGTCCTTAATTTATTTGCGTACACTGGTGGTGCCTCTTTAGCCTCTTTATCTGCTGGAGCATCGGTTGTACATGTTGATTCATCACGCGGTATGGTTGACTGGGCCAAAGAAAATGTCAAATCTTCTAAATTAGATGATAAGCCAATTAGATATATTGTCGATGATGTTGTTAAATTTGTCGAAAGAGAAATAAGAAGAGGAAATAAATATGATGTAATTATTATGGACCCACCATCATTTGGAAGAGGATCTAATAAGGAAATCTGGAATATTGAAACTGACCTTTTTAATCTTGTTAAACTATGTACGGAATTATTAAGCGATAATCCAATCATGTTTTTAATTAATTCGTATACCACTGGACTTTCTATGAATGTCTTAGCAGATATATTAAAATTGACTGTTAATAAAAAATATAAGGGATACATAGATGTCTCTGAAGTAGGTTTACCTATGAAAGATTCAGACCTTTTACTACCATGTGGAATTTATGCTAGATGGGAAAGTGAAAAGTATGAAGATTAAATTATTTGAAAGTAAAAACACTAATTCTTCATTTATAAAAGATATTCTTACATCTCTTTTAAAAAAATCGGGATTTAAGATTACTGAATCCAAAAACTTTGATATCGGTATAGCGATAGGTGGAGATGGAACATTCTTACATATGGTAATGGAGTCAAATTTCACTCCCAATGCGCTTTTTATTGGTATAAATAATGGTACACTAGGATTCCTACAAGAAATAAAACCAAATGAAATAAAGAAGTTTATCGATAATTTATCTAAAAAGAGATATAAAATTGAAGAACTTTCATTTGGAGAAATAACTGTGATTAGTGGTTCAAAAACAGATAAATATAAAACATTAAACGAAGTAGTTGTGCGTGAAAAAGATTTAAAAACGGCTTACTTTGATGTATTAATAGATGGTGAAATCTTAGAAAACTTTGTAGGGGATGGAGTTATGGTTTCAACTCCAACTGGATCTACATCTTATAATCTAAGTGGCGGAGGAGCAATTATATATAATGGTATTCATGCACTAGAAATAACTCCTTTAGCACCTATTAATAATTATATCTATAGAACACTTGCTAATTCTATAATAATACCTGATACAAAAGTCATAAATATTATTCCAACTCATAGAACTAAAAGTGTTAATGTATTTATTGATGGTAATGTATACTCATATAATAAACTTGATAGAATAGAGTTAAAATTATCAAAAGAAAAAATAAAAGTAATTAGAATGAATGAGTATGACTATACAAATATAATTTATAATAAATTCTTAGGCTAGATATATTTCTAGTCTTTTTTTATTTAAAAGAAGTAAATTTAAAATATAGCCTTAATATATATAATAGAGGCACATAAAGGAAACATTCATATCAATTAACCTGTACTCTTTTCTAAAAAATGCTTTTTTCTATTATTTTATCCTTTAATGCCTCTAATCATTTTTGCTAAAAGTAAATAATTATGATATAATAACACCCAATTAAAGGAGTTTATATGGATAAATTGTTAATAGATGTAACTAAAGATAGTAATGATTATGGATTAGTCTTAATGAACGCTAAAAAGTTATGGTTTTCTGAAGATCCCTATACTTTATGTGATTTTCTAGAATATGTAAAACTAGCCGATACAAAAGAAATAATGGACATTATTACAAATGCTATGATCAGATACGGAGATATAGTTCATCTATATGAATTATACTTTTTAATGAGTGAAAGAAAAGCTAAGAATTTTAACTATAAACAAGTTGAAGATTTAATTAAACAAAGTAAAAATGCTAAATTGATGAGTTATACTTTATCATTTACTGACGTAAAAGACAAAGATGATATGTTAAAGAATCTTTATGCAACTAAATCTGTAAAATGGATTGAAGCTTTAAAAGGTGAAATTAATGTTGATGAGCTTCCAGGATATAAAGAAGCTTATGAAGAAGCATTAGATTTTCCATACTTTCCACCTTGCTTGGAAAAGTACCATACTAAAGATGTAAGTAATTTAATGGAACTTGCTATTAAGGAAAGAAATCCTTATATTCTAAATGAATTAGCCGACTACATGGAATACCTAGAAAAATATAGAGGTAAGTCTAGTTTGCATATAGAAGAATTATTTGATCCATTTAAAATGTCTGCTTCTGGTGATCCATTACATCAATATGAATTTGCATCATCCATTTCTTCTTCACCTAAGGATAGTCTTACAGATATGGTGATAGAAGAGGGAATTGCTAAAATAATGTATTATATGTATAGATACGTTTCTGGAGTTAATGAAGAAAAAATAGTAAAAGCTATTAATAATACTGGAAATGAAAAATATATTAAATTGACAAAATAAAAATATCACAATTAAGTGATATTTTTTTTAGTTTTCAATTGAATCATCAAAAGAATTTATTTTATCTAAGTCTAAATCATCAGGTTCGTTTTCTTTTTTCTTATCTTTCTTTTTATCTTCATCTTTTTCTTCAGTTACTTTAATTTCATCAACTAGTTCAGGTTTTTCTTCTTCCTTTTCTTCGTCTTTATTTTCTTCAAAATCAGACATATCTAAATCTTCATGAATAGGAGCTTCTTCTAAAATAGAATCTTCATTAATGGATTCGATATTTTCTTCCATATCTATAGAATTAACTACATCTTTTTCGCTTTCTTCATCTTCACTCATTAGCTTGTCTTCTTCAATAGATTTATCAACACTAGTAGAATTATTAGAAGTAGTAATCTCTCTTATTGTTTTTGAAAAACTTGATTTCATATCTTTATTATTTTCAAAAAAACATTTAGATAAATCACTAGTATTTTCTTTTGTATATTCAATAACTTGAGTTAAAGCTCTTGAATAGAATTCGTAGGCATCTAATATTTTAGCTAGACATAATTCTAATGCTTTCTTTTCAGCAGTAATTTTAACTAACTTGTTTTTAGATAATTCAGCTTTTTCGATAAGTTCATTCATAGCTAATTTATCTCTAGCTATTTTTCTTTTTCTCTCATCTATCTTAGCAGATATTTCTTTATTAGCTGCAATTAAAATATTAGCAAGTTCATCATCTTTAAATCTTTCTACTAAATTTTGGTAGTCAGCTTCAAATCCTTCAATATCCGAATTCATCTTTTCAATCTTTTGCTTTGATACGAAAAAATCTTCCTTATATTTATTAACTTTATCTAGTTCTACATCAATTTCTCTAGAACTTCTTCTAAGTTTATTTTCGTATTCAGTTTTTATAGTTGTAAGGTTATCAATTATCTCTTGTAGCCTTGTATTAGTCTCACTAATTAAATTATCCATACATACCTTCCTATTCTCTTACTAAATTATAGCAAAGATATTTTTTATTGTAAAGAAAAAACGAAAGTGAGCAAGAAAAAAGTTTTTTTGTCTTTTTCTATTGACTTTAATATTTCTACGTGATATTCTTTAGATACTTAGTAAGGCAACGAACTAAGCAATTGATACTCAATGTCATTTATTTTATCCAAACAAAATATTGATATTCAAAAGTATCTCTAAAATGTATTTTTTATTTGTTGATAAGGAATAATCTGGTTCTATGAATCAAGTTATTCCTTTGATTACGGTATAATTAAAAATTATATTATAATAAATTATACGATGAAGCTTAGTTCACTATTGGTTTTATTCATTCGTAAGGCGGAATGCTAAACACTGAATATTACTGATTTATTAAAAGTTGCTTGATGCCACTAGAGGCCTTGTCTTATTACTAAGTATGTGCG
>CAZWST010000032.1:0-17669 GCA_964636965.1 uncultured Muribaculaceae bacterium | reverse complement strand
AATAGGAGTTTCTAAAGAAACAGGATCTTGACTGATTTTAATTACTTCTCTTACTTTTTCTACAGAAATACCCATTTTTTTAGCTAATTCTTCTTCACTAGGTTCACGATTTAATTCTAGAGTCATTTGCCTTTGAATACGAGCCATTTTGTTAATTGTTTCAACCATATGTACTGGTACACGAATAGTTCTAGCTTGGTCAGCTAAGGCACGAGTTATTGCTTGTCTTATCCACCATGTAGCATAAGTCGAGAATTTATATCCTTTTCCAAAGTCAAATTTCTCAACGGCTTTCATAAGACCAATATTTCCTTCTTGAATTAAATCTAGGAATAATAGTCCACGCCCAACATATCTTTTTGCAATGGATACAACTAGTCTAAGATTTGACTCGGCTAAGATATTTCTTGCTTCTTCTTCACCATTAGCTACTCTTATAGATAAATCCATCTCTTCTTCAGATGATAATAAAGATATGCGACCTATTTCTTTTAAGTACATACGTACAGGATCATTTATATTAACATCTTTAGTTAAATCTTCATCATCTAGTACAACTACTTCTTCTTCTTTCTTTGCACCGCCAGAGGCTTCGTCTTCTTCTGTTATTACACTTATTCCTAGTTCAATGAATGTATTATATAATTGATCTAGTGAATCAGCATCCATGTCTAAGCCCTTTAAAGCATTAGCTAATTCTTCAAATGTAATATACCCTTTCTTTTGACCTAATTCAATTAGTTCTTGTTTTCTTTCATCAAAAGTTTTAATTTCATTAACTTTCTTCATTTTGACACATCCTATTCTTCATTTTTGCTATTTCGTTTGTTATTTTTAATTTCTCATTGATGTCTGTTATACTTTTTTGTTTTTCTTTTAATTCTTCTATTTTGTTTTCATCTATCCATATTTTGATTTTATTTACTATACCAACATAATCAGCATCATTTAGCTCCATCTTTATGTTTTCGTCTACTACATCAAGCACTAGTTCGTAATTTTCCTTGCTTATTTCGTATGTGATAAAATCTGCTATACTAATATAATTGTATTTTAGAAAAAATGCAAGTATATCATTAGCGATTTCTAAATATTGTTCATCAGGAATAAAACCTAGTTCTTGTTCATATAGTTTAATATACTTTACATCATTCATCATATAATATAAAAGTATACTAGATAATTTCTGATTTTTTGATATCTTTTTTTCTTTTCTAAGCTCTACTTTAGTAACTTTAGTTGGCTCTACTTTTATTATCTGATTTAATAGTACATTTTTGTCTATACCATATTTTTCTGAAAGTTCATTAACAGTTAAATCAATTAATATTTGGTCATTTGTCTTGTTTAACTCTTTAATTACTTCATTAATATATTTTGAAACATCCTCAACTTTATTTAGGTTTTTATTTTTTTTGTGATAATTTAGTTTGAAGTCAAAGTAGGTTGTGGCATTCTCTACAGCATCTAAAAATTCTTCTTTTGAATGACTCATTATATATTCATCTGGGTCTTTAGCTCCACTTAATCTAAGAACTTTTAGTTCAACATCGGTTTTTGATAAAGCTTCTCCATTTTGGATTGTGGCTTTTTCTCCAGCATCATCATTATCCATGCATAAAATTATTGGCACATTTAACTTTTTTAGTAATTTTATATGATTGTCAGTTAAGGCTGTCCCCATGGTTGCAACAACATTTTTTATACCGCTTGCATACACTCGTATAGCATCCATTTGTCCTTCAACTACAATTAGACTCTTAACTCTTCTCGCTTCATTTTGCGCTCGATGGTAATTGAAAAGAATATTTCCTTTTTTAAATATTGGGGTTTCTTTAGTATTTATATATTTTGCTTCTTTAACATCTTCAAATATACGTGCCGAAAATCCAATGGGCTGACCATTTGCATTATGTATTGGAAAAGTTATACGATTTCTAAATAAATCATATAAAGTTTGTCCACGAGATGCAAGACCAGTATCAAGAAGTATTTGTTCATCATAACCTTTACTAGTTAGTAATTTGGTTATTGTATCAAAACTATTTGGTGCATATCCAATATTGAATTCTTCAATTATTTCATCGGTTATACCACGCTTTTTTAAGTATTCTGATGCTTTTAAACCATCCTTACTTTTTAAATTATTCTGATAAAACTTTAGTGCTAAATCCACTGCTTCATAATGCTTATTGTATTTGCTTGTCTCTTTATAACCAGTGTCAATTTCAATTCCAACTTTAGCTGCAACTATTTTTACAGCCTCAAGAAATGAGACATTTTCAAAATCTTGGACAAATGAGAATACATTACCTGTTTTATGACAAACAAAGCATGTAAATAATCCTTTTTCCTCACTAACACTCATTGAAGGATTATGATCATCATGAAATGGACACATTCCAAAATAGTTTTTACCTTTTTTTTCAAGTGTTATATAAGATCCAATGATTTCTACTATATTAGCAGTTTGTTGTATTCTATTTATCTCTCCACTATCTATAGCTGCCACTAAATCACCCTCTATATATACTTATTAACGTCAACTTTACTTTTTACTACAAATTTTTTTAAATTTTTTATAAAAAACGAAAAAAAGTAGCTATTTTTTCTACTTTTTTTATAAATACCATAATTTTTCGCCGTTTTTCTTAACAGTTTTTATAATTCCGCTTCCTAAACATTGCTCTCCTAAATATAATACACAGGCCTGTCCTGGAGTTACAGCTTTTACTTTTGATGGGTACTTAACTGATATTTCACCATTACCCAAATATTCTAAAATTACTTCGTAATCTGGACCACGATAACGGAATTTTGCTGTACAAAATGCAGGATGATTTGGTGAGATAAAATTTATGTTATCAATGATACATTCATCTGAATATAAAGTTTCAGGATCTTCACCAAAAGCAACATATAATTCATTTTTTTCGACGTTTTTACCAACAACAAAATGTTTGTCTTTAAAACCTGAAACACCAACGTTTCTTCTTTGTCCAACTGTATAATTCATTAGTCCATCATGCTTTCCGATAACTTCGAGAGTGTCAATGTCAATTATATTACCAGGGTTTGTTTTCAAATAGTTTTGAATAAATTTTTGGTAATTTCTTTCTCCTATAAAGCATATTCCTGTTGAATCTTTTTTCTTAGCTGTTGGAATATTTGCATCTATTGCAATTTGCCTAACTTCCGGTTTTTCTAAATCACCAATTGGGAATAATACGTCTTTTAATTGTTCAGTAGATACTTGAGCTAAAAAATAACTCTGGTCTTTATTTAAATCTTTAGCTCTGAATAATTTACATCCTTCAACTCTTGCATAGTGTCCTGTTGCAATATAATCTGCTCCAAGCTTTCTAGCTTCTTTTACAAATGAATCAAATTTTATATATTTATTACACATGAGATCGGGATTTGGCGTTCTTCCTAGTTTTAATTCTTCTAAAAAATATGTGAATACATTATCCCAGTATTCTTTAATAAAATCAATTCTATGAAGTGGTATTCCTAGGTGGTTACATACTGCTAATGCATCGTTATAGTCTTGTTCTTGAGGGCAAATATTTGCACCAATATTGGGATTCCCTTCAATGTCATTATTAATCATAGAATCCCAGTTACGCATAAATAAACCTATTACTTCATAACCTTGTTTTTGAAGTAAATAAGCAGCAACTGATGAATCAACTCCACCAGACATACCTATTACAACTTTTTTTGGCATACTACCACCTCTTTATTACAAAATAATTTCTATAACATTATAGCATATTTATGAAATTTTTTAAAAACATATTGCCTAAAAAGTAAATAATTGCATCATTTAATAAGCATATTACTAAAATAATTAAAAATCTATTTATTAATGGCCTTAAAAGTGTTTTTATATAATCTTGTTTAAATCCTAAGATATTTTTTATAATTTTACTTATATAATTAATACTTATTATAAATAGATAGCTAATAAGTATTAAAAATATAACTTTATTTACTACTATATTAAGTATACCAAAAAATAAGCCATTCAATTTATAAGTTTTAAATAGTGCTCCTAATGTGAATCCAATCTTTAATCCTTCAATACTTATAATAAGAGTTTCCGATATCATATTTATTAAAGCTAAGGTGCTAAAGAATATTACTCCAATATAGAAAATATGAGGTATAAATAAATTTATCTTTTCAGAATTTATTGTTTCAATAAATTCTGTTACGTCAATATTTTTGTTTAATCCATAAATAAATCCTGTTATTCCTGCTATTATTAAAACTGTTATTGCAAATATTGCTATATTCTTGTTCTTTTTCATGTTTTCACCTATTTAATATTATTTAATACTTTAAAAATTATTCGAATTATTATATAATGTTTACAGGTGATATTCATGAAAAACGAACGAGATTATGAAGTTGTTGGAGATATACGTATTAAACAAACTAAAAAGAAGAAAAAATCTAGTGGTACATCTTTAGGAACCAAGATTTTTGTGTGGTTTATGTTTATAGCTATGTTGGGTTCTTTCTTATTTCCACTTATATCTTATTTATTTTCAGTAATTAGCCAAAACTAATTACTTTTTTTATGGCTAAATACTTATTTCATATTTTTAGTTTTTAAATAGTTTCTTTCAAATTCAACAATTGATTTATTTACATTAATTTTATATCTTTTAAAATTTGACTCTTTATTAGAATCATATACTATATCACTAAGAGTGCCAAAATTGTTTTCTATTATGTGAGAAGAGCCAATATTATCTTCTGCACACACAACTGTTATTTCATCTAAACCAAAAGTAGCTGATTTTTTTATAAGTAAATGAAGAAACATAGTACCATATCCTTGTTTTCTTTTGCTAGGTATGATTCCATATCCAATATGTCCACCATATATATTTAATTCTGCATTTTCTTCGGGATTTAATCTTAATGTTCCTATACCAACTATACTATCATTTTCAATTAAATAATATGTATAACAGTAAACCCCTAACATTGCTCCGTTTGAAAGCCCTTTTGTTTCATCTTCTTTAGATTTAAAATAGTCATTATAATCTCTATTTAGCCAAAAATCATAAGTTTTTTGGGACATTATTTTCTGTTCATAATAATCTTTTGCCCAAACTTTTATTAAATCAACATCACTACACTTTGGCATTCTTATATATAAATGATTTAAGTTACTATAATCTTTATCCATTTAATTCCTCTATTACTAGTTATTATTCTTTTAAACATTATAGCATAAAAAATGAGTGTTATACACTCATTAATTCTTTTTCTTTTTCTTTGATTTTTTCATCAACTATTTTATTATATTTATTTATTAATTCTTGAACTTCGTCAATTAATGATTTAGACTCATCTTCTGTTAAGGTATCATCTTTTTTGATTGAATTATTGGCATCTTGTCGAGCATTTCTTAAAGCAATTTTTGTTTGCTCTCCCATTTCATTAACTTGTTTTACATAATTTCTTCTTGTCTCTTCAGTTAACTCAGGTACAGTTAAAATAACCATTTCACCATTATTAGTAGGTGTAATTCCAATATTAGCTTCATTAATAGCTCTTTCAATATCTTTAATTGTAGATTTATCAAAAGGTTTTATAAATAATTGTCGAGCTTCAGGAATTGTAATGTTTGCTAAAGCATTTATTGGAGAAGATGATCCATAATATTCAACCATAATTCCGTTTAACATACTTGGATTTGCTCTTCCTGCTCTAACTGTTATAAGTCTTTCTTCAAGATTTTCAATCGACTTCATCATCATTAATTCTGCATCTTCAATGTAATTCATTTTATCTCTCCTCAAAAATAATTATAGTTTAAATAAACTTATATATCAAGCCTTAAAAACAACAATATAAACATCGCTAGTGTGATAAGTTCCAATAACACTACTAAGGTAGTTACACCAGAAATAGGATTATTCTTTATTTCTAGTTCTCTTTTTAGAAACTGATTTTTATCTAATCCAAGAGCTTGCATTTTATTTTTTAAATCTATATATTTGCTTGCAAAATCTTTTTCAAGATTACTTAATTGTTTTTCATTTTCTCTTCCATTTTGGATTTCTGTATAGGTATCAATAATACTTGCTTTTTCTCCTCTTGCTGATTCCATAAAACTAACTGCTGTTTTGGTTAAATCATCTGCAGGTATATTAGCATCTATATTAGATTTCATATGTTCAAGCAAATATTTTATATAAGTATTTAATTCGTGTTCTTCTTCATATGTTAATTCTAAATCATATACATCTCTTCTGGCAACTATTTCATCAAGTCTCTCACTATTAAAGTCTTCATCACTAATACTTTCAATGGAATCATAAGAATCACTTTTTATAAAGTTATTATTTTTGGTAGTTATTTCATTTGTTGGTATTTCAGATGTTGCATCTATTTCAGTTAACATTTCTTCTACCGTTGCAGTTTTTGTAAGTGTAGGATTCTTTAAAACTTGCATTTCACGTTTTTCTTCTACTGTCCTAAATTTAATAATTCCATCACCTATGCGATAAATCCTTTCTCCATTATTATCAATAGATACTTGTGTTTCTTTAGTAACTCCATATGTATTTTTATAGTTTTCTACTTCTTCTAATTCTTGTCTTTCGATTTCCGGATCATTTACAATAGCTTTCATTCTTGTTTCATTATCGTTTTTTAATTCACTAGGAGACTCAAATTTGACTTCACGATGAACATATTCTTTAAAATAATGAAAAACATCTTTAGCAGTCATTGTTGGAAGTGAGCTTGTATTTGCTTGAATAAAATTATTAAGTGTTTCACTTGAATCACAAGAAAGCATTTCCACTTCGCCAAGTTCATTTGTATATGTTAGATAATCAATATGTTTATTTGAATCATTATCTTCTTGTTTTGTAGATATGATGTTAAGTTTTAAAAAATCTTCGTTGATTGATCTTAGTATCTCTAAAGATGTTGTGTTACTTACGTTTTCTTGTTGTTTTGATTCAAATTCCATTATTTTAGATGATAAAGCACTTTCAAGTTCTAACTTATTTGTTATATCCATATTTTTTATGCGGTTGCTAAGAGTTTTCATATGTTCAACCATTGCTTCGTTTAATTCGGAATTATTTAGAATTGCAAGAATCTCATTTACGTTTGTGATTTTGTTATTAACAATGTTTAAATCAAGGGAAGGATTCTGGCTCATACTTCTTTACTTCCTTTCTTTTTGTTCTCAATTGCAACCCTTTGAGTTAAAGCAAGTAGTATGAAAAGATTTAAAATAAAACTACCTCCATAACTTAAGAATGGCAGTGGAACACCTGTAAGAGGAATTAGTGCAAGAAGCCCTCCTAAGTTTACTATTATATGGGTTAAAATGAAAGCAAACGTACCAAAAGCAATAATACTTCCTCTTAAAGTCTTAGCGTTTCTTGCTATTACTAAGATTCTATATAGTAAAAACATATAAAGTAGTAAAACTATGCATCCACCAATAAGCCCTAATTCTTCAACTATTATTGGGAAAATAAAGTCTGTATGTGCTTCGGGCAAATACAAATACTTTTGAGTTGACTTTCCTAAACCATCTCCTAATACAGAACCATTATTAATCGCGATATAACCATTACATACTTGATATCCAGTTTCCTCTAAGTATCTAGAACAAGGATTTTTAAAATTAAATCGAGAAGCTTGAGTGGATGTTAATAGTTTATCTATAAAGCTAGAGTTACTATTTAGAAATACTAATCCACCAACAATACCTGTTATAGTAACTATTTTTATAGAAGTCATTATTATATTTTTTTCAAATGGTAACGTAAAAAATATGAACATACATATACTAGCTATAATGCAAGCTGTTCCTAAGTCTGGTTCTGATGCTACTAGAAAGAATATTATCACACAGGGTATTAGAGGTATAAATGTATCATAAATAGATTTAAATTTTTTCTTTGAACCATACCATGTTGCTAAGTAAAGAATTATTATTGTCTTAGCAAATTCACTTGGTTGAACAGAAAATCCAGCTATTTTAAACCATGATCTTGCTGAATTTGTAACTTGTCCATAGGTCTTTAACCCAATTAGCACTAAAATTATTAAACCTAATCCTAAAATAGATAACCCTTTATACCATTTTGTCGGAATATTATATATTACAATTGATAAAATAAAACCTATCGCGATAAACATTGCTTGTTTTGAAAAAAAGTAATACTCTGTTTGACCATATTGTAAGACAGCAGCTATTGAAGATGATGAAAAGATCATTACTAATCCTAAAGCAGATAAAATAATAGTTAAAATTAGCAATGGTTTATCTAATTTTTTAAATATCTCTTTCATAGCCTCACCTATTATAATTTTAGCATAAAAAAGAACATATTTAGGTAATATGTTCTTAAATAAATGTTAAGTTTATGTTAACTAGCTTATTAGATCATTTCCATCGGCATCTTTATTAATACTTCCAACTAAAATCATGATGCCTTCTGCAAATCCCCAGATACTGCTTATTACTGGACCAATTCCACATAATAGTACACCAGCCGTTCCTAAAATTAACTGCTGTATTGCCTTATCAGTATAACCAAGATAGAAGTTATGTACTCCATATACTCCTAAAAATATTCCAAGTAAACCTGCTGCTATTTTACTTTTTGTAGGTTTATTTGTGTTATTCACTTTTGTTTCTTTAATTGTTTTTTCTTTTTCTTCTGTTTCTAGAACTTTTCCACAGGATACGCACTTTTTTGAGCCATTTTCTATTTTTGCTCCACAATTTGTACAAAATTTTGCCATTTATTCACCTTCTGTTTTGGAATTTATTTTTGTAAATATTCCAACCTTTCTATCAATTAAATTATTAAGTAAGCTAACTATCGCGATACTAATGAACGGCGCAAGTATTGGATTTAGTAAATAGAATGCAAATGTAAGTAATCCTACTAATATTCCGAATACTATTTTTCCATTATTTGTATATGAGCTTGTAACACTATCAGTTGCTACATAAGCAAAAATGAACATATAATTATTTAAAAATAATATGTTTAATATACTTATATTTTTTATTATAGCATAAATTATCGCTGGAATAGAATAGCTTAAGCATGAATATAGTGTTATTTCACTTTTATTAGTGTTTGTGATATGTAGTCCACATAAAGCTACAATTAAAAGTATTATATGGGTTGATGCTATTCCACCAGGGGCACGTCCTGTTAAGTAATCCATCAAATTAAGAGAAAAAGTCTTGCTTAATTCATATGAATTTTCAAACACATAATTTCCTTTTATTGTCATAATTAAGTATATTGCAATAAAGCATATTGCCATAACATTAATTCTATTATTTAAAAACTTGGATATTAGTAAGATAAAGAACGTGCAAATAGTAAAGACAAAAGCATTTGTACTTACACTTGATATACAAGCTAGAATTATACCATATTCTACATGAAATGATGAAAATATTGTTTCGATTATGCCTTCTTTTCGTCTTTTTATTATTTTTTCGTAAATAATATTTACAAGGGCTCCAATTATAGCACCGATAAATATCAAAATTAATGGTCTAAACATATTAAATAGATTAACATATTTATTTAGATAAAGAAAAATGCCATTTTTATAAATCCCATATATTATTAGTGGTAATAACAAAAATATTCTAGTTAGAGAAATAGTTTTTATAGAGGTATTTCCTCTTACGTAGACATTATTCATTTTTTCCTCCGTTTAAATATTCTTTAAAATTAATCTTAGATGGGCAAATGTATGTACACAAGCCACAATTAAGGCATTTTGATCTATCGGCTTTTTTATGTTCTTTTAAATATTTAGGATTTAATCCAACTGGACATTTAACGTTACATAATCCACAGTTAATACATTTTTTCTCAGTATCTTTATTTTTAGTATTTAAAAATATTGATCTTAAATCTTTAGTTACTATTTGATTAAGCGATGTTAATGTAACACCAGCTATCAGCCCATTTGTAACTACAAAGTATTTATCATTAATTATTTCACAACAATTTGTTATTATATCAGCTATAGATGTTCCTATTTTTACATTTATTACTTTACTTTCTTCAATTGAATTACCAGATAAGGTAATTAATTTTTCAGTAATTGGTTTTCTTCTTTTTAAAATATTATAAATATTATAAATGTCTTCAACCGTTAAATATATATAACCTTCAGTGATTTGTCTTCTAGTAAGTGTATTTTTAATGACTAATTCTTTAAAGCCACTAGGATATGTATCTGATAATAGTTTTAATTTTATATTTGGATATGTACCAATATGACTTGTTAAATTTACAATATTATTATTGTCATGATTATTTACAGCTAAATAGGCATTTTCCAACTTTAAGATATTAGATAAAGCATCTATTACTTCTAAAATCTTTGTACAATGATTATTCAAGATATATGAATACGTCTTTTCGTATGGATCTTTATCAATACCAGTTACTATTAAAGTTTTATATGATTTGGTAAAATCTAATTCGTTAAATCCATATTTCTTTATTAATTGAACAAATTCTTTTTCGTTATATTCGCTGATATATTTTACAGCGCCTTTTTTATTATAATTTTTTTCTTTATAATCGTTTTCAATTACAAGACAGTTTACTTGCTTGTTATTTATATAAATTGAATCAGTTGTACCTATTATTTTCCCAGAGACACTACTATAGATTATTTCATTAAATCTTTTTATTATTGGTTCTTCTTTTAGTACTTTAGATCCCACTTCAGTTAAAATATTATCGCTTTTAAGCAACTCTATGTATATATAATCGGGATTTAAAAAGTATTCAACTTTATCATTTAAAGAAGTATTACTTCTTATAGAAACTTTCTTATTCATGTCTTCACCTATTTATGATAATAATTTAATATATCTTCATATAAATTCGGATTGAATGTTTTATTTTTAATAGCATCTATTTCTTGTTTATATGGAGCATATTCACGATCTACATAAGGTGTTTCTAATATCTTTGGTACATTTTCTAAACGCTCATTATAAATAACTTTAATTAAATTATCCCAGCCAATTGTACCAAATCCGATATTTTCATGTCTATCTTTATGTGAGTTTATTGGATTTTTTGAATCATTTACATGAATACAACCAATTTTATTGATTCCAATGCTTTTATCGAATTCATTTAAATAGTCATCAAAAGCGGAAATATCGATTCCTGAATCATTTAAATGGCATGTATCGAGACATACACCTATTTTATCTTTATAATTAATTCTGTCTATTATGTATTTTAGTTCTTCAATAGAAATACCAATTTCAGTTCCTTTGCCAGCCATAGTCTCAAGTAAAATCACGATTTTATCCTCAGCAACTAAGATATTATTTAAACCATTTATAATATTATTAATGGCATAAGTTCTTTCTAATTTCGTTGCACTTCCAGGATGTAAAACAATATATTTTACACCTAGTGTTTCACATCTATCTATTTCATTTCTTAAAAAGTTTTGAGCAAACTGATATTTTTCTAAATCTTGATTATTAGCTAGATTTACTATATATGGTGCATGACATATAACATTTTCTAATTTTATATTGTTTTCTTTCATTATTTTTAACGCTTCAATTGTTTTCAAATCATCAATTGGACCTCTTTGTGTATTTTGAGGTGCACCCGTATAAAACATGAATGCATTAGATCCATAACTTAATGCTTCATTTACACTTCCAATTAATTGAGTATCATTTTTATATGATACATGACTTCCTAATAATAACATATTACCACCTACCTTAAATTATAGCATAAAAAAAACAACTAATATATAGTTGTTTTCTATTTAACAATTATTGACTTAAAAGATATCCTTCTTTAGTGTAACATGAAACTGGAGGTGTTGGGTTACCTGCAGCTGCTTGACATGCTTTATAATTGCTATCAGCAATTTTAGTACGATCTAATGGGAAAATTAATGGTTCATTTTCATCTGGCATTCCCTTGCTAGAAATATTGTATGCATGTAGCATATAGTTGTTATCATATAATTCAATAATATATTGAGGATTATCTACATCTGTTGCATTAACTGTAACAAATCCTTGATAAGCTCCTGTAGCAGTTAGGTTTAAATCTGTTTTTATATTATAAACATAATAACCTGCTCCTTGGATAGCGCCACTGTTTGAATCATAGACATATTGAGTTTGAACTCCTGAAACAACTTTGTTAACATACATTGAGAATGATTTCTTTCTTGCAGTATTCATTACTTCTAGAACAGAAGGTATGGCGATTATCATGATAATTGCTAATACAACGATAACTGCTAATAATTCAACTAATGTAAAACCGTTTTTCTTTTTCATATTTAATTCCTCTTTCTACTATACTTCAATTATATATACATTTACTAATTTAGTCAATATATTAGATTTATTTTATAATAAACATTTTACAACCAAAGGATAACTATATTAAGTTATCATTTTGATTGACGTTTTGATCTGAATTGTTAAATTGGTTTGTATTTTCTTCTTTTTTCTTAATGATACGTTTACCTCTTGATTTATTAGACTTAGATATTACAAGGAGTACTCCTAGAATAATTCCTAAAACGATTGCAAGATTTCTCAAGTATCTAGTACCAGTTGATTCAGCCTTATTATATCTTACAGTTATTTTATAGTGCTTGTTATAAAAACCATTTAAACTTACAACGATGACTTCTATTTCACTGCCATCTTTTATGTTATTATTTCCTGTAATTGTAACAAAAGCTCCTTTTACAGCTGTTTGATAACTTATTCCTAATGGGTCAAGTGATGCTACTTCTAAGTCATAGCTATATGTATTTGGGTCAAATGAGAAATCATATCCTGAAATTTGTAAAGATCTTAATGAGGCGTTTGACTCATCAAGTGATGGATCAGGTAATCCTGATGATGGGTCCCATTCTCCTTGGCTTGGACGCTCACTTTGGGTTGGTGCTTTGCCACCTTCATCTAGTCTTACAACTACTACACGATAATAAGTAGATTTGTTTGTCTCATGATTATTTAGAGTAATTAAGATTACATTATTACCAACATTTAAGTTATTTGTATCATCTATTGCTACATCAGTAACATTTGGTGTATTAGCAGTTGCATTTACTCCAATACTTGTTTGTGAGAAAGGTATTTCAACACGATAATCAAATTTAGTTGGATCAAAACCTATATCATAACCAGAAACTGTTAGTGAACTTAGTTTTAGTGTGTCATCATTTATATTTCTTGATGTAGTTGTTTCAGTGATATCATGTGTAGTACTTGGTGCTGTGTTGCTTGGATCTGTTGTAGATGGCTTAACTGTAATAACTCCAGGAGAAGTTGTTGTTTTTGATTCGTCTAATACCCATTTAGCGTATAGATAAACTCGGTTATATCCTGTTACACATCCACTTGCATTAATTATTGGTGACTTTTCTACACGGTTAGATGCAGAACCGATAAGAGCCTTACTAAATGCTTTATCATAGTACCATCCATCAAAGATATATCCATCTCTTGTTGGAGAGGCAATATTTTCTGATGAACCACAATCAGCACATTGACTTATCATAGTGTTTTCTAGTGTTCCACCATTTGGATTTAATATAATTTCAAATGTACTTTGCTCTAGACTTAATGTTGGACAATCCTTTTTAGCTGTAGTTGTTGTAGTAGTTGTAGGTGCATTTTTAATAGTTGTAGTTCCTTTATATGTAACTGGATCAGATGCGTTACAAGTTGGGGATGCAATTGCCATAGGATTTACCTTTTTTGATTTAGCTGCTTCTTTAAAATCATCAATAGCTTGGAAGAACTGTTCTTTTGTTGTATTATCATTGAGATTAATATTATTTACTGCTCTATCCCTATCTTTCATAGTTAAAATTACATCATATTCATATTCGCCAACAAGATTTTCAGCACTTATTTGGCTGAATGTTTGACATACTGTACCTGATTTTTTTACTACTCCAGCTTCTGGGTAAGTTTCGTATGCACATAATACTTGACCTTTATTAATGTTTTTTAATACTACAGGTTTATTAGTTCCTTCCTCAAATTGGTAATCAGTATCGGGTGTACAAGTTGTCCCATCTGCTATACAGTATTTAACTCCTACTACCTTTTCAACTTGTGGTAGTTCTACTCTAGCTGTTCCTTTTGTGGTTGAACCATTACTAGTTAGTTTACGACTTACTTTTGCCCAACCTTCGAAGTCTCCAGTGTTTTCTAAATCTAAATCTGTACTTATGTCATAAACACGACATGTATCTTTAATTGTTTCATCATCCATATCTTGTATGTATTTGGCAATTGCTTTACTTTGAACTCTTCCTGAATATTCATAAAATAATTCTTTTTTTGCTTGATTAGTTGTATCTAATATTTGTGGTATAACAATTATCAATAAAAGAGCTAGTATAACAATAACTGCTAATAGCTCTACAAGAGTGAAACCATTATCTTTTTTCTTCATTCTATAAACAATCCTCTCTATTCTATATTTATTATAGTTTAGATGTTATTTTTTTTCAATATAAAAGGAATAATACTTTACTATTATTCCATAATTTTTAGTATACTAGATATCATTTCAGCGTTATCAATTGCATCATTAATTTTGTTCATATTTTCTTCACGATTATATTTTTTAAATTCTTTTAATAATTCTTCATAATGATCTTTATTACGATTTAATTTAATATAATAATATGAATGTCTCTTTAAATATTCATATAATTTTTTATTTTCTCTAATTTTTAAAGCTACTGATACTTCCATTTAATCACCATAAATCTTTGTTATTGGATTATCAACGGTAGAAGAAATATCTGGAGTCTTTTTTGTTAATTCTTGAACAATACCAATTACTTTTTGCGCATTATTAATGTGGTGTTCAATCGAATCAATATTGATGTTTTTTAGAATGCCAGTTAGTTCTTTTAATTTATTATCATCATAATTTGCTTCTTTATTATCTTTAAAATACTTATCCCATATATCACTGTTTTCTCCATATATATCATATATTTCATAAAAGTCCTGAAAGGACATTTCTTTTGATTTAATATACTTTAATATTTCTGGATGATTACCAATGAAGCTTTTAAAAAGTTCTTTTTTATCCATAAAAAATCACCTACTAATATATATTTAATAGGTGTTTTTTTTATGCTATATTTTAAAATCTTCAATGAATTCCAATTTTTCTTGTTTTTCTTCTTCTTTTGTTTTCTTTACAACTTTTTTTACATCTTTTTTATCTTCAACTTTTTTTACTTCAGCAAATTTGAATGCATGATCATATTTCTTCTTTGCAATAGAACCACCAGTTGATAAGGTATCCATGATGGAAATATCAGTATTTTTAAGTATTCCAATATCTTCAAGCATAGCTAGACCAATCACATCTTTTGTATTTGTGATAAGTGCAGTTACAATCTCATAATTTGTTGTTTTTACTTTCTTTATAACCATACTACCACGTTTTGCTCTACTTAGTTGATTTAATTCAGTTAATTTTATACGTTTAGCTGTTTTTTGATTCGTAAAAACATTTAGGTATTCATCTTCTTCGTTATATGTAAGGCCTGATGCTACTTCATCATCTTTTAGATTTATTCCTTTTACACCACTAGATTTCGCAGATGATAAAGGAATTTCTTCTGTCTTATATGATATATAATATCCTGTCTTTGTAACGATTATAGTATTTTCTTTATCGTGTTTAACACTTACAATTTCATCGTTTTCTTTAAGTTTCATTGCTGTATATAGTTTTGTATATCTAGATACAACGAAGTCACTTATCTTTGTACGTTTAACCATACCTTGTTTTGTGAATATTACTAAATCTTCATCTGATGATTCATCATTGACAATATAGGATGCAACAACTGCGTCATCAGGATGAACTGTTACTAGATTACTTACATGTTTTCCTAAATCTTTCCACTTACACCATGGAATATCGTTAACAGGAATATACATGTAATTTCCCATTTTTGTAAATATTAACATTTTGTTTAAGGTAGTTGTTTCATAAATATTAATTGGATAATCACCAGGTTTAACCGCAGTTTCATCACCGTTTGCCGAAGTATATGACTTCATTGGAACCTTTTTTATATATCCTTCATTTGTAAGCACAATCATGACATTTTCTTTAATTATTAAATCTTCTGCAGATATTGAAATGTCTTTAACTGTTTCAGATATTTCAGTTTTACGAGGAATAGCGTACTCTTTTTTTATACGCTTAAGTTCTTCTTTAACTACTGCAGCTAATTTTTCTTCACTTCCAAGAATTGCTTCTAAGCCAGCTATAATTTTTCTTAAGTTTTCTAAATCTTCTTCTAATTTTACAATATCTGTATTAGTTAGTTTATATAATTGTAAGGTTAAAATTACTTCAGCTTGTTCCGGAGTAAATTCAAATTTTTCAATCAAATTTTCTTTTGCATCTTTTTTGTTTTTACTTCCACGAATGACAGCAATTACTTCATCTAAAATACTTATAGCTTTAGCTAAACCTTCAGTTAAATGAACTTCTTTTTTAGCTACTGCTAAATCATATTCACTTCTCTTTTTAATAACTTCTTTAATATGAGCAATATAAGCATCTATTAAAGGAATTATTCCAAGTAGTTTTGGACGTCTATTAACGATTGCAACCATATTATAATTGTAATTACATTGACACTCAGTGTTTTTAAGTAAGTAGTTCATAATTAAATTCTTATCAGCACCTGCTTTTAAGTCAATTACAATACGTACCATAGCATCTTTATCTGATTCATCACGGACTTCAGCAATTCCAGCAATTTTATTGTCTAGTCTAATATCATCTATTTTCTTTACTAATTGTTGCTTATTTACTTCATAAGGTATTTCAGAAATTATTATTTGTTCTTTACCTTTATTCTTTTCAAAAGTATACTTGCAGCTTACAACAACTCTACCTTTTCCAGTTTCAAATGCTTGTCTAATTCCATCTAAGCCTTCAATAATTCCACCTGTTGGAAAATCTGGCCCTTTTACAATATCTAATATCGTTTCTAGTCTACAATTAGGTGAATCGATTCTTTTAATTGTTGCATCAATTATTTCTCCTAAATTATGAGGAGGTATGTTAGTTGCATATCCAGCAGATATACCTGTTGTACCATTGACTAATAAATTTGGGAATTTTGCAGGCAAGACAGTTGGCTCTAAAATAGTATCTGAGTAATTCAAAACCATAGGAACTGTATTCTTTTCGATGTCTTTTAATAATTCATCAGCTAGTTTTGCAAGTCTGGTTTCTGTATAACGCATTGCAGCTGGAGGATCCCCATCAATTGAACCATTATTTCCGCCTACTTCAATTAAAACATGATTTTGTTTCCAATTTTGACTCATACGAATTAAAGCATCATACACTGATGTATCTCCGTGTGGATGGAATTTACCTAAAACATTACCAACAGCATTGGCACACTTTTTTAATTGTTTATCGTTAGTGTTGTGGTCGATAAACATTGCATAAATTATTCTTCTTTGAACAGGTTTTAATCCATCTCTTACATCGTGAATTTCACTATCTAGACTAATATTTTTTGATTATCTGGCAAAGCATAATCCCAATATTTCT
>CAZWST010000031.1:0-19537 GCA_964636965.1 uncultured Muribaculaceae bacterium | reverse complement strand
CAAATGGTCAACTATCTGCTTCTTATTATAAGGTTTACGTGTTTTTTTCTATTTCTTTGCCGATATTTGATACAAGTGGTTTCTTTAATATAACTGGAGAAACTTCTAATATCTATTTTCCAGAAGATGTTGTAACGACTAAATAAAGTTGTTTAAGGAGGATAAAGAGGATGAATGTTGTAACAGCGAATGAAAATAAAAGTATAATTGATAGACTAGATATTGATATAATTAAACGTATAGATGGTCAGTTTGAATTAAGAGAACTTTTAAGTAAATTTGTTAATTTATATTTTAATAAAATGATAATTGATATTACATCAATTATGGATTATCAGAATTTAGATGTTATTAAAGAATTATCAACTTCTGTTGATCCAAGTCGTGTAATTATTTTACTTAATAATGATCCAGTTGTTAATAGTCAATTTTATATGGCCAATTTAATATCATGTGGATTTTATAATTTTACACGTAATTATGAAGGTATTAAATTTTTATATAATACACCCAATACTTATGATAATGTAAAACACTTAGTTATGAGTGAAGAAGATACATTAAAACAAAGGGATAATTATGTATCTGAACATGCAGTAGTTTATAAAGATCCAGGTGCTAGAGAAGTAATTGGATTTGTTAATTTAACTAATCATGCTGGAGCTACTAGCTTAATTAATATGATGGTAAGACAAATGAATGCACATGGACTTCAAACTATTGGAATTGAGATGTTTAGACAAGATATGCTTTATTATCATGATTCAAATTTATCTACTTGTTTTAATAAAAATGATTTAGAAAGCAAACTTAAGCTTTATGATGATGTAAGTGCTGTCTTTATTGATTTAAATGAGTTTGGAGAAGCCGATAAATATTGTGATAGAATTATTTATATAATTGAGCCTTCATATATAATGCTTACTAAACTTTTAAAGAAAAATAGAAATGCATTAGAGGAAAATAAGGATCATTTAATTCTTCTAAATAAGAGCTTTGTAAATGATCAAGAAATTCCTGATTTTGAATATGAAACTAAGTTAAAGGTATTCTTTAACTTGCCACCACTTAATGATAGGAATACTAATCTTGAACCTATTAATGATTTTTTAAGAAAACTTGGATTTAATTTAGAAGAAGAAAATATGTAAATGATGTGTAATTAAGTTGACATTAATATTAGTGTTAATTTATAATATACTTATGAAGGGAAGAGGTAATTATGTTATTAGGAGCTAGTTTTAATTTACAAACTTTCTGTACAGAAGCCAAAGAAATATTAACATTTGTTGGTTGGGCTTTAACAATTTTTAAAGTAGCAATACCTTTTGTAATTATAATGTACGGAATTATGGATTTAGGTAAAGCAGTTACTGCTGCAAAAGATGATGAAATTAAGACTGCAGCTAAGAGACTTCTATTTAGAGCTATAGCTGGTATTTGCATCTTCTTTGTTCCTACTATAGTTATTTGGCTATTTGGAACAGTAGATGACTTTAATAGTGCTACCCAAGGTGGAGGTTTTGATACTTGTGAAGCTGCGTTACTACGTCCATGGAACAAAGAAAACGATGGTACAGGTAATTAAATAGTATAAAGATTAAATAACAAGCAATTGCTTGTTATTTTTTTGACAAAATAATTATTATTTTTATTGTTTAATATAATTGGTGATATTATGAAGGTTAAAGTGTTTGATTGTGATCATGAAAGTGATTTGGAAGAGGCAATAAATAATTTTATTGAGGATAAAGAAATTATGGATATTAAATTTAGTGTATCTGCTTCTGTTTTTGGAGAAGAACAGATATATTGTTTTTCTGCTTTGATTGTTTATAAATAAATGGTATAATTTAGGTGGTGAATTAAGTATGAGTCTAATTAAATATGCCTTATCTGGTAGTTTTGTAAATTTTTCAAAAAAATTAACTAAAGTAAGTAAAGAAACTGGAAAAAATAAAGTATCTTTAATGTTTAATTTTCTAAATTGTTTTATACTAATTGGGTCTGGTTATTCTGATTATTTAAATTATAAACTTTATAGTCGTACTAAAGATGAAATTAAAAAGTATGCAACCATTAAAACTCAAGATAAGTTTTATGAGATAGTAAGTCCAAGTGCTTATAAAGATTTTTTCTCAATTAAAGCAAACTTTTTAAAGAATTTTTCTAAATATATTGATCGCGATTCTTTTTATAAGGGAAGTATTGATGAATTAAAGAGTTTTTTAAGCAAACATAAAGAAATTATGTATAAGCCTGTAAATGGATTAGCTGGATCTAATGTAAAAAAGATAGTTACTAAAGATATTAAAGATTTAAATGAATTTTATAATGAGGTCCTTTCAAAAGATATCTTGCTTGAAAGTTATGTTGTACAACATGAATATGTATCTGCATTTGCGCCTAATTCAGTCAATACTATTCGTGTTATGACTTTTTCATATGATGGCGAATCGGAAATTATTTTAGCAATGATGCGTTTTGGTAATGGTAAATATAATGTTGATAATTTTCATAAAGGTGGAATGGGTGTTTTAGTTGATACTGAAACTGGTAGACTTATTGGAAATGCGATTGATAAAGACAATAATGAATATGTAAATCATCCTTATTCTCATATCAAATTTGATGGTTTTCAAATACCTAATTGGGAAATTATTAAAAAAACTTGTTTAGAAGCAGCAAAAGTAAATGATCATATTCATATGGTTGGATGGGATGTTGCTGTAACTGAGGATGGTTGTACTTTTATTGAAGGAAATAGAAGAGCTGGATGGGATTTACCTCAAGTTCTTTGTGATTGTGGAAGAAAAGATCTTATGAATTATTGTTTAAATAAAATAAATGAAAAAGAAGGCACTAAGTATAAAGTTTAGAGGTGGAAGTCTTGAAAAAGAATAGTTTTATTGAAGGAACAATTTTAGCAACGCTTGCTATAATTGTTGTTAAAATATTAGGTATGCTATATGTTATTCCTTTTTATAAGATAGTTGGATCTAGTGGTGGTGCCTTATATAGTTATTCTTATAATATTTATCTTATTTTCCTAGGAATATCTAGTGCTGGTTTACCTGATGCAATAGCTAAGATTATTAGTGAATATAATGCTTTAAATTATGATGATGCTAAAGTTCGTGCTTATAAAATTGGAAGAAAATTAATTAGTATTATATCAATTATATCTTTTGTTATATTGTTTGTATTTGCGGAAGAAATTGGAATGTTTATAATAGGTGGATTGGATGGTGTTAATAAAGCAAGTGATGTCGCATTTGTTGTAAGATGTGTATCCCCAGCTGTTTTGCTTATACCTTTTTTAAGTATTACTAAAGGTTATTTACAGGGGCATAAATATATTGGTCCATCATCTTTAAGTCAATTTATTGAACAATTAGTAAGAATTATTGTTATACTTGCGGGATCATATCTTGTATTAAACGTTTTTAATGGTTCTTTATCTTTAGCAATTGGTATTGCAGTAAGTGGAGCTTTTTTTGGTGGGCTTGCGGCAATCATTTATTTAAGATGTACGATGAAAAAGAGCAATCTTAAAATGACGGAATCTGATAAATGTGATGAAATAAGTAATAAAGAAATCACAAAGAAGATTATTAAATATGCCATACCTTTTGTTATAATAAGTATAGTTACTCATTTATATAACTTTACTGATCAAATACTTGTTTTAAGAACACTTGAAAGTATGAAGTATGATTCCAATGTGGTTGAATCAATAGCTGCATCAATTTCTACATGGTCACCTAAGATTTGTATGATTATTAATGCGATGGCGATGGGAATGACTATGAACCTAGTTCCAGCAATAGTAGATGCTATAACTAAGAAGAATACCTTAGAAGTTGAAAGCAAGATTAATAAATCATTAAGTATGATTGTGTTTATTTCTCTTCCATTAAGTTTAGGACTTGCAGTTCTTTCAAAAAGTGTTTGGACAATTTTCTATGAAGTTAATAGTTTTGGCCCAGAAATATTAAGCCTAATGGTTTTTTCGGCTTTATTTGGAAATTTATATTTAATAGTTTCAACTATTTGTCAATCTTTAAGTAAGTATAAACTTGTTTATAAAGTTAGTCTTATAGGTTTTTTACTTAATGCTTTTTTAGATGTACCTATTATGTATTTATTTAAATTTATTCATTTTAAACCATATTTAGGTAGCATAACTGCTAGTATTATAGGCTATTCAGCATCTGTCTTTATTGGGCTTCATGCTTTAAAGAAAGAAAATAAGATTAAATATACAGAAACTATAAAGAATGTATTTAGAACACTAATCCCTGGTGTGTTAATGGTTTTAGTGTTAGTAATTATTAATAAGTTCTTACCATTTAATGTAACTACTTATAGTGGTGCAATTATTACCATTATTATTAATGCGGCAATTGGAGGGTTTATCTATATAGGTGTTTCATTTAAGATGGGATTAATAGATGAAATATTAGGTAAAGAGATGGTTAAGAAAATATTAAAAAAACTTACCTTAGGTAAGCTTGATAAATGAATTAAACCATGTACATAGAATTAGCAAAGTTGTAATCTGTGTTGGTAGCACTTATGTTTGTTCCTGTTTGTTCTAGTTTTGATATGCGAGCATCTAATCTATTAATTTCTCTTTCTAGTTTAGATATTCTTGAATCTAATGAGTCATTTGTTGCGTAGGCGTTTGGATTCATTTGATAGGACATATTTGAACTTACTTGAGGCATAACAGGGGCTTGCATATTCATATCGTTTTGCATAAAGGGAACTTGATTATTGTATCCATAGCTACCAAATTGAGAAAAGAAACTATTTCTATCTTTTTTCACAATTCATCACTCCTAATTTAATATATGTATTTGTTTTAATTTTGTGAATAGTTAAGGAGGTAAAATTATGCGTTTAAGAAATGTTAAAGATGCAGTTAATATTGTTAATAATTCACCGTATGTTGTTGTTCCAACGCATGAATTATGTGGAAACTTTAAAAGTTTATTTAAAAATAATGCACCTATATGTTTAGAAATTGGTATGGGAAAAGGGGATTTTATTATTGGCAATGCAGAAAAATACCCTAATGTTAACTTTATTGGTATTGAAAAGTATGAATCAGTTATGGTAAGAGCGGTACAAAAGTTGGAAGGCAAGGATTTAAAAAATCTAAAATTAATAAGAGTAGATGCTGATATTATAAGCTTAATATTTGATCATGAAGTTACTACACTTTTTCTTAATTTTTCTGATCCATGGCCTAAAAAGAGACATGAAAGAAGAAGACTTACAAGTGAAGTATTCTTAAGTAGATATGATTCTATTTTTAAAGGAAATCCACATATTATTCAAAAAACCGATAATATCGGACTTTTTGGTTATTCTCTTTCAAGTTTAAGTAAACATGGATATACACTTGAAAGAGTTTCATTAGACTTAGAAAATGAAGATATACCAAATGTTGAAACAGAATACGAAAAAAAATTTAAAAGCAGGGGAGTAAAAATTAACTATCTAGACGCTGTAAAGTATTTGGAAAAGTAGTTAATTTTACTCTTTTTTTGATATAATTGAAAATAAATGGGAGTAGTTTTTAAAAACTTATTTAAATTAATTAGTAAATTTGTTATAATTAGTTATATAAGAGTAGGTGGAGAATGAAAAAGTATCTATTTATTGTGATGATTTTGGTCATTACACTATTCACTAGTGGTTGTGTAAAAATAAAAGATGCATCTATTGATACTTTAGTAGATGAAACCATTAATAGTAAATATGTGTTATATAATCATGTTAACAGTGGCTATAAGTATTATTTGCCAAGAACTTTAAAGTCTACTGTTACAGATGAATATAATGAAATAATTAAAAGTAAATATTATGATTATTACTTATTTGTTGATTTAGTTGCTTATCATAATAAAAAGACTTCTGTCTATGAAGAAGATAGTCAATTATTTTATAGTAAAATAATTGATAAAGAAGATAAAAGTGGGCTTATTAATGTAAAAGATACTGGCGATGAATATATAATAAAAATAATATATAATTATTCTAAAATTGAAGTTAAATGTGCTCATAAAGATTTAAATGAAGTAATTACTAATTCCTTAGTAATACTTTCATCAATTACTTATATTGATGATGTAATAGCTTCTAATTTAAGTAAAAATGAGTTTGCATCAGCTGAAGAACAGGTTAATATATTTGATAACACTAATGTGGAGACTAATTACTTAGATGAAGTAGATGATACTTATAAGGGTAATGAAGATGATTATGATCCAGATGTTATTAAAGAAAGAGGATGAGTATTATGAGTTTTGTAGATAAGTTTAAGAAAATATTATTTGATGATGTAGATGATTCTGAGGAATTACCAGAAAGAACTCCCAAAAATAAAAAAGATTCAGTTAAGGCTGATACTCATGGATTTATTGATTATCATAATGATGAAGAAGAGGAAAATCCAATTCGTGAAATAAAAGTACCTCAAGAAGATAAAGTAAAAGAGACAAATGTTGAGGAACAAGTTGAGAAATTTAATTTTCCAGTAGATACTGAATTTGATACACGAGAAGAGGTACCAAAGAGAATTAGAAATTATGAAGATATGGATATTGATTTCTTAAGTGAAGAACAAGATGAGGAAATAAAATTAGTAAAGAAAGTAGATTCTTTTACTACGAATCCAAAGGAATCTGTTAGAAAAGAGAGAGATATAAGAGATTATCGTAAAATCTTAGAAGAATCTGAAAAAGAAGTTAAAGAGAAAAAACCATTTACTAATACACCAGTTATTTCACCAGTTTGGGGAATACTTGATAAGAATTATAAACCAGAAGAGATTGTTGATAGGACTGATGCTTTAACAAAAGTTAATACAGGCGCTGTTCCAAGAACTTATGGGCCAGTAAGTTATAATGACCAACCATTAGTTCAAAAGAAAAAAGCAAAACCAGAGGAGAGAAAAGAAACTCCCAAGATTGTAGAAGAAAAAAAATTGGCGCAAACAGAAGAATTAATCGAATTAAATACAGCAATAACTGATTTAATAAATGAGCCAATTGAAGAAGAAATTGTAAAACCTACAATAAAGAAGGAAAAAAAGGAAGTTAAAAAAATAGTAGAAGAAAAAGAAGAAGGTCCTACTCATTCAATTGATGATATTGATGATGAAATAATACAAACTGATAATTATGATGAAATTGAAGAAGTTAGTGCTAATTTAAATAATTCTAGTATAAATGATGATGAATTAGATAATAATAATATAGAAGATGCATTTGAAAGTACAAGTGAGTTACAAAGTATAACTGAAGATGAAGACGATGATGACGAAGTAGTGGATATGGAAAGCATTATTTCAAGACCAAAGGATGACAATCCTGAAGAAGATTCTGGACTTGATAATACAATTGAAACTGATTTATTCAATTTAATTGATTCTATGTATAAAGATGAGGAAGAATAATGGAAATATTAGATATCGTATTACCTATAGTTATTGATATACTTCTTATAGTTTTACTTATAGTTGGTATTATTTTAATAATTAAATGCATATATATAATTGATAAAGTAAAAGCTATAGCTTTAAATGTTGAAAATAAAGTTAATAGTTTAAACTCTTTATTTACTATTTTTGAAATGGTTAGTAATAAAGTTTCAGGATTAACCGAAAAATGTGTTAATTATATTGAATCATTCTTAATTAAACTATTTAACAAAGATAGTAATGAGGAAGTTCTTGAAGAGGAAGAAGAAATTAAAGAAATTCTAAAAAAGGAAAGGAAAAAATAATATGGGAAAAAAAGGATTAGGTAAATTACTTGCAGGAGCCGCTGTTGGTGTAGGAATTGGTATGCTTTTAGCACCAAAAAGTGGTGAAGAAACTAGAAAAGATTTGAAAAAGGGAGCTAAAAATCTTACCAATAAAGTTAAAGATATCGATCTTAATGAAGTTAAAGATGATTTAGTAGATAGTTTTGAAAAACTAAAAGCTGAACTTGCTGATATGGATGCAGCAAAAGCTAAAAAGATTGCTAAGAAAAAAATTAATGAATTAAGTGATAAAGCGCAAGATTTAGTTGACATGGCTAAAGAAAAAAGTGCTCCAGTTGTTGAAAAGACAGCAAAAGATATTAAGAAAAAATTAGCTACAATGTTAGCCGATATGCAAGAAAAATTAGAAGATTAATAGGGCTTTTATAAAGTTCTATTTTTTTATGTTGGCATTTATTCTATTAATTTATTTATATTGAATAATTACCAAGAATAAAGTATAATTGTTATAGAATAGAAGGTGGAATTATGAATTGTAGTAATTGTGGGAAACCTTTACTTGCTGGATCTACTATATGTCCAATTTGTGGCACTGATAATGCAAATACCCAAAATAATAATACACAAGATGTTGCTAATTCAAGTGTAAATCAAGTGGTTTCTACAGATACTTTAGTAGATACAAATACTCCACCTTCACAAACTGTTAATCCAAATGGAAGTGATTTAGAAAAAACTCAATTACTTGAACCTATTAAAGATTTAAGTAATCTAAATTCTACTGATACATTAGATACTAATAATCAAGAAGAATCTACTTTAAATGCCGAAAGCTCTGAAATGTTTGATTTAAGTGATAACGATTCAGTAGTAATTACAGAAAATATGGCTCCACCAACACTTAATGTTGAAGAAGAGAATTTAACACAAGGAGCAGGGGATTTATCAAATGAAGAATCTATTTCTACTTATTCAGAAGAGGCTGAAGCATTACAAAAGCAAGAGGAAATAGATGAACAAAATAGACAAAGTGAGAGAGTCGATATAGCAATTCCTAGTGTAGGAGAAGTAACTGAAGTATCAATGCCTTCAGATGGATCTGCTCCCGAAGTAACTCAAGGGGATACAACTGTTGGAGAAAATACGAGTGCAACTACAACATTAGAAGACCCTAATAAGAAAAAGAAGTTTAAAATAGTATTACCAAAAGGAAGTAAAAATGTTCCTAAATCACTAATGATAATAATTGCAGTAATTTTTTTAGTAATCGGTATACTCTTAGGTAAATCGTTATTTTCAAAAAATTATTGTAGTACTAACACTGGTAATAGAAGTGTTTTATCAAATAAAAAAGTAAAATATATAAGTGATGGTAAAAATAATACAACTAATATTGGCGGGTTTACTTATTTAATACCAAGCGACTATACTTATGACAAAAGTAATGGTGGTGTGCTTATTTATGGTGAAGATGATTTATTTAGAATTTATATAAGAACTAATGATGGTTTATATCAAGACCTAACTGGTGCAAAGAATTCTCTTAGAGCTTCAATGATAGAAAATAGTATAACTGTTAATAATGTTAAAGAATTAAAAGCTAATGATGTTGAATTTTTAGTATTTGAAACTACTACTAAATTAAATAATAGAATGATTGCTTTTGCTGATGCAGGAAATGATAAAGTGTATTATTTAGAAATAGTAGATGCTAATAATGGATATGACTATGACATATTAGATATTACTGCGGATATTCTTAAAAATGCTAAATATGAAGAAGTTTCATCTAATATGGAGAAAATTGATATAAACGATGTATCGGATGTATCTATTAAGGCAGCTTTAGAATATAAAAATCTAATGAAGAGATAAACTAATTGACAAAAGTTAAAATAATGAAGTATAATTAATTTGTTGATGGAGATTAGGATTTACGACCCTAGGAGTCAAATCGTTTTATCGCGTTAAGATATTTTAAGGTGATTAAAGTCATGAATTAAGGTGGTACCACGGGAATACGTTCTCTCGTCCTTATTAGTTCATGATTTTTTTATTTATAGAAAAGAGGATAGTTATGAATTGTTTTGAAGATTTAGAGTGGAGAGGTTTAATTAAAGATATCTCTAGTCCAGAGTTAAAGAAAAAATTAAATGAGGAAAAGTTAACTTTTTATATAGGTACTGATCCTACTGCTGACTCTATGCATATTGGGCATTTTTCATCATTCTTAATTGCTAGTAGATTAGCAAGATTTGGACATAAACCAATATTATTAATTGGTGGAGCTACTGGATTAATTGGAGATCCTAAGCCTAGTAAAGAGCGTCCAATGATAACAAAAGAAGAAGTTGAAAAGAATGTTTTAGGTTTAACTAAACAAGCTAAAAGTATATTTGGATTTGAAGTTGTTAATAACTATGAATGGACAAAAGATTTAACAACATTAGATTTTTTAAGAGACTATGGTAAATACATTAATGTTAATTATATGTTAGATAAAGATATTATTAATAGAAGATTGGATTCTGGTATAACTTTCTGTGAGTTTGCTTATACTATTTTGCAAGGTATGGACTTTGTTGTATTAAATAAAACAAAAGGAGTTACATTACAAGTTGCTGGATCTGATCAATGGGGAAACATTACTACTGGTATTGAACTTGCTCGTAAACGTGATAACATTGAATTATACGGTATGACTATGCCATTAGTGTTAGATGCAAATGGAGTTAAGTTTGGTAAGACTGAGGGAAATGCATTATGGCTTGATAAGAATAAAACATCTTCTTATGAATTATATCAATACCTAATTAATTCAAGTGATGAGTGTGTAATTGATTATTTAAAGAAATTAACATTCTTATCTAAAGAAGAAATTGAAGATATTGAACGTAAGCATAAGGAAAAACCTGAACTTAGAATGGCTCAAAAGAGACTTGCTCATGAGGTTATTGCATTCTTACATGGAGAAGAAGAAGCTAATAAAGCACAAGAAACAAGTGAAGCAATATTCTCTGGTAAAGTTAGTGAAGATATGCCAGCAATTAATGTTAAATCAACAAATATTTTAGATATATTAGTTGAAAGCGAACTCGCACCATCAAAAAGTGAAGCAAGAAGACTTGTTGAACAAGGTGGAGTAAGTATTGATGGAGAAAAAGTAGTTGATCCTAACTATGTAGTTGAGAAGACTGAGTTTGTTTTACAAAAAGGCAAAAAGAAAATTGTTAAAATTGTTATTGATAAATAGTTGTGTATGCACAACTTTTTTTCATATAAAAACAGATTTATAATATCTGTAATACAAATATTAAAAATCTGCTTAGAAGTACCGAAAATACGTTGATTTTTATGCTTGTAATAGCATAAATAATATAGTAATATGAACTTAGGAGAATTTGATAAGTCGGATGTCTACCTCCAAACTTAAATAAAGGGAGGAGGTGATGTGATGAAGACAAAAACTTTTATACTAAAGTTTTTGAAATCTTTATCTCTCATATTATTCCTTCTATTTTTAATAATAGTTGTAATAAAAAAAGACATCTAAGCGAAAGCTTAAATGTCTGCTAACCAAATAAGGTAGACATTCGACATAACCATATCGAATTCTCCTTTAATATTGTATGAAGTTTCCTTCATCTACATACATAATAACACAATAGTTATTTTTATTCAAGTTATAACTGTGTGTCAAATAATGTATAAAATAATAAAATTAGCTGTTATAGAACTAAAAAAAATGGTATGCTTAATGTAGGTAATTGCGCCTAAAAATAGAAAGGTGTATTTATATGAAGAAGCATATCATGATATTTTCACTTATATTTTTTGTAACTATTGGATTTGCTAGTGTTTCAACAGTGCTTGATATAAAAGGAAATGTTAATATAGCCGAAAACTTAGAGGACTTTAAAATAGAAATAACTAATCTTAAAATAAATAATGATGCTAAAGATGAATTAATATCTGCAAATAAACAATCATTCACTTTTACTGGAACCGGAAAAGATTCATTAGAATATACAGTAGAAAATTTAAGTACTCAATATGATGCAAACATTAATCTTGTTTGTATACCAAACGATAATGTAACTATTGAACAAATTGAAAATCTATCTGCACAAGATGTAATGACAAAAACTATTTCAACAACAAATACAAATGAAATAACCTGTACTATAAATGTTGAGAAAATTAGTAGAACAGGTTATGCAGATGAACTATGTTCATATAATGAAGGGAAAACTTGGGTGTTTAATTATACAGGGGATGAACAACAGTTTAATGTTCCTTGTAATGGAAAATATAGAATTGAGTTATGGGGTGCCAGTGGTGGAAATGCTTTTGGTATTCATGAAAATGTAGGTGGTAATGGTTCATATGTTTCTGGGAATGTAAGATTAAGTACAGATGAAGAACTTTTCATTAATGTTGGCGGACGTGGGGAAGACGCTAATAAAGTTGGAAGTAGTTATGATGGCACCACTAGAGTATCATTAGGTGGCTATAATGGTGGAGGATCCGTTCGTGGGATTGGCCAATGTGTAGGTGCAGCAGGTGGAGGAGCAACATCTCTTGCACTTGTGAGCGGTGAATTAGCAACTTTATCAGAAAAAAAAGACCAGATATTGATGGTTGCTAGTGGTGGCGGTGGAGCAAGTCTAGATATTAATAACCGTTCGTCTTATGAAGGTTCTGGTGGAGCTGGAGGAATAATAAATGGTTATAGAGGCAAAACTCAAGGTAATACGCAGTGCTTAGCGTATGGAGCTTCTCAAACATCTGGCGGAACTTCTTGTAATACACAAATTTATGGATATTTTGGTGGCAGTAATTACACCGGTACATCTATAGATATTGATGGAGGTGGAGGAGGATCCGGTTGGTATGGAGGCGGGAACTCCATTTGCTCTGGTGGCGGTGGCGGCTCTTCTTATATAAATGAAAATACTATTTTTGATTCTTTAAATAATGATTATTTATTTAGTTCAATTGTTGCTTATGATGGAGAATCTAATGAAATGCCTTCACACGATGGCACAACAACAATGACAGGAAATATAGGAAATGGATATGTTAAAATAACTCTTGTATCTAAACAAATGAACTCCGGGGAATTTGATTATACTGGATCTGAGCAAATATTTATTGCACCATCTAGTGGATATTATAAATTAGAAACCTGGGGAGCTCAAGGTGGCAACTATGATGCATTAGATCGAAATGGTTATTCTTCTCATAATCTTGGTGGAAAAGGAGCGTATTCAACTGGCAAAACATATTTAAAAAAAGGTGACAAATTGTATGTTAATGTTGGAGGTGCAGGGAAAAACCTTATAGCTAATTCTTCAGATTATCATCGTATGGGTGTTAGTGGGGGCTATAATGGCGGAGGTACTGGTGGAAATGGATATTCTTCAGGGTTCCCTGGCGGAGCTGGAGGAGGCGGTGCTACTCATATTGCTACTCAATCTGGCAAACTTTCAACATTAGAAGAAAATAAGGATAAAATATTAATTGTTTCTGGAGGTGGAGGAGGAGCTGGCTGGACATCTGGTGGTGGATCTGGTGGCGGAATGAATGGTGTAACAGTTAATGTTACTAGAATTTCTACTGGAGGAACTCAAGAAAATGGTTATGCATTTGGTATAGGATCACCTGGATATGCGGGTTATAATACGGCTGGATCTGCTGAAGGAAGTAGTGGATCTGGTGGAGGACTATATGGTGGTTCAACATTTATATCTAACGGGTCCACAGAAAGCTCTATAGCAGGAGCTGGCGGTTCTGGATATATTGGAAATAGTAACTTAGAAGAAAAGCATATGACATGCTTTAATTGTGAAACATCAGAAGATGAATTAACTATGACCATAACAGTAACAGAGTCATCAGAAGAGCCAATATCTGATAAAGCTAAACAAGGCAATGGCTATGCAAGAATTACTTATTTAGGTAATTAATTCTTTTTGACATTCAATATTAACTTTGAATGTCTTTTTTCTTTTATGTATGTTAAAATATTAACGAATGAGGGATACTATGAAAAAACTTATAATTATTAAATATGGGGAATTAACTACTAAAAAAGATAATATTAATTTTTTTATAACTACTTTAAAAGATAATATAAAATCTAGTTTAGTTGATTTTGAAACAGAGATAAGATATGATAAAGGTCGTATGTTTATATATGCAAATGATAATGAAATTGAACGAGTTATTGAGAAGGTGAAGAAAACTTTTGGTATACATGAAATAAATATCGGTTATGAACTTGATAATAATGATATTGAAAATATAAAAACTTCATTAATTGAATTAATTAAAGATAAAGATATAAGTTCATTTAAGGTTGAAACTAAGAGAAGTGATAAAAGTTATCCGATGACTTCTATGGAAATATCTAAAGTTTTAGGAGGAGTAGTTTTAAAGAATAAAGAGAATGCTCATGTTGATGTTCATAATCCTAATCTTATAATTAATATTGAAGTTCGTTTTGCTTCATCTTATATTTATTTTGATAAAATAAAAGGTATAGGTGGTTATCCAGTTGGTGTTGCTGGAAAAGGGCTTCTTATGTTATCTGGTGGAATTGATTCACCTGTTGCTGGGTATCTTGCTTTAAAACGCGGTGTTAGAATTGAAGCAGTGTATTTTGAAAGCCCTCCTCACACTAGTGAAGCTGCAAAGAATAAAGTTATTACACTTGCTAAAAAATTAGCTGAATATTCAGGTTATGTTAAACTGCATGTAGTTAATTTTACGGAAATACAAGAATCTATTTTAAGAAATTGCCCTCGTGAATATTTAGTAACCATAATGAGAAGACAAATGTATAGAATTGCTGAAAAGTTAGCTAGCAGAAATAATTGTAAAATTATAATTAATGGAGAATCTATTGGGCAAGTTGCAAGCCAAACTTTAACTAGTATGTCAGTTATTAATAATGTTACAAAAATGCCAGTTATAAGACCAGTTGCGTGTTTAGATAAATTAGATATAATTGAAATATCTAAGAATATTGAAACTTATGAGACATCAATTCTTCCTTATGAAGATTGTTGTACAATATTTGTTCCAGATCATCCAGTAATTAATCCTGATCTAAATACAGCTATTGAAGCAGAAGAAAAGTTTGATTATGAAACTTTAATAAAAAATGCAGTTGTTAACTCAGAAGTTATAAAAGTAACCAATAAAATAAGTGAAAAACATTCAAGTATATTATAAGTAAACTAATTTTAAACATCTTGTAAAAGAGATGTTTTTTTTATATAATCATGATAGGTGATACTATGAATATTAAGGTGGTTGTTGTTTGGGCATTTGCTGTTATTGTTCTTCTAGGTGTAGGGCTTTTTGGTTATTTTAATCAAGACTTACTATTACTTAAAGAAGAAACATATATTCCGGTACCAACTACAAATACTTCTATAAAAACATGTAAGCTTACAAATGATTCATTTGAAAGTGTTTATACTTTTACTATTAAAGAGTCAACTATAACTAATGTTATGATATCTTATTTAACTAAGATTAGTGATCTTAGTGGTTATGAAGCTGCAAATTCAATAGTAAGTGAAATAAGTAATAAGACGCTTAATGGAGTAACTACAGCTGGTATGCAAGGTAGTACAGCTGATTATTCAATTTCAGTACAATTTAATCCTAAGCAATATGATAAAGTTCGTGTTGAAGAGTTAACGACAACATTCACTAGTCTTAAGATGGTAATTGATTCAATTGATGATTATGAAGTATATAAGCAAGCAGTAACTAATTTAGATCCTTTATATATTTGTGAATAAATTATTTTTAATTTACTCATAATATTAATGGTGATATTATGGATAAATTAAGTGATTTAAATGAAAAAAGTGAATATAAAAAAATTATGTATGATTATAATAATAATTATGGTTTTAATACCGGTTTAAATAGTTTTAAAAAGACAAAAATAAGTAATAATCAAGAATTTAAAGTAAAGGGAAATATAAACGCAAAAAAAAGGTAGGGAATATCTTTTTTTTATGCTATAATACGTAGGAAGGGTGTGAAATAAATGAAAATTTTAACAGTTAATGCTGGTAGTTCATCATTAAAATTTAATTGTATTGAACTTCCAAGTGAAAAAGAATTAATTAGTGGATATTTTGAAAGAATAGGAACTGATGAAAGTTTCTATAGCATCAAAATAAACGGACAAAAAATTAAGAAAGAAGCAGTACTTAAGGATCATAATGATGCAGTAAATCATTTAAAAGAAGAATTGTTAAGTAATGGTATAGTTGCTTCTTTAGATGAAATAGATGGTGTAGGACATCGTTTAGTTCATGGTGGAGATTTATTTAAAGATTCAGTTCTTTTAAATGATGAGGTTATTAAAGAATGTGAAAAATTTAATGATTTAGCTCCATTACATAATCCAGCTATGATTAGTTGTATTAGAGCATTTCAAAACGCTATGCCAAATACTCCTTGTGTAGGTGTATTTGATACATCATTCCATCAAACAATACCTGAAATTAATTATTTATATTCAGTGCCTTATTCTTGGTATAGAGATTATGGAATAAGAAAATATGGTTTCCATGGTACAAGTCATAAATATATTACTAAGACAATGAAGAATATCTTAGGAAAAGATAGTATTAATATAATTAATTGCCATATTGGTTCAGGCTCAAGTATTTGTTGTATTAAAGACTCTAAGAGTTATGATACAACTATGGGATTTAGTCCAAATGCTGGTTTAATAATGGGAACTCGTTCTGGTGATATAGATTATTCAGTAATTCCTTATTATATGAATAAGACTGGAAAATCTATTACTGAAGTAGATAATATTTTAAATAAAGAGAGTGGACTTTTAGGTATTAGTGAAAAATACGCAGATCATAGAGATATTGAGCATGCTATGTTTGATGAACATGACCCACAAGCAATTTTAGCTAACGATATGTCTGCAAATAGAGTAGTTGATTATATTGCTAAATATTATGTTGAATTAGATGGTAAAGTAGATGCTTTAGTATTTACTGCTGGTCTAGGTGAAAATGCTCGTGAATTTAGAGAACAAATTGTTGAAAGATTAGGATCTTTAGGAATAAAGATTGATAAGAATAAGAATATGCAAGTAGCAAGCTATTGTGATATTCATGAAGGAATTATAAGTGAACCAGATAGTTCTGTTCCTGTTTATGTAATTCCAACAAATGAAGAATTAATGATAGCGCTTGATACATTTGATATAATAAATAAATAGTTTGGTAGTGAGGTATCTTGGTAAATAATATATATAGAAAAATATTAAAGAAAATTAAAGAATATGAGACAATAGTAATTGCTCGTCATATTGGACCTGATCCTGATGCAGTTGGAAGTGAAATAGCTTTAAGAGAACTTATTAAGTTAAATTTTCCAAATAAAAAAGTTTATGCAGTGGGAACTGGTGTTTCAAGATTTAAATACATGGGATCATTAGATAAAGTTGATGAATCTAAACTTACTCATGCTTTATTAATTATTCTAGATGTTCCAACTCTTGAAAGAGTAGATTCAGCGTATGCACCAAGATATGACTATATAATAAAAATTGATCATCATCCTTGTGATGAAAATGTTGCAAATCTAGAACTTGTTGATACTGAAAGTTCTAGTGTTTGCCAATTAATTACAGAATTAGTGTATAAAACTAAATTAAAAATTAATGATGAAATAGCAAGTATTCTTTATTTGGGAATAGTAGCTGATTCTGACAGATTTTTACTTAGTTATACAACGCCAAGAACTTTTGAATTGTGTTCAAAACTTCTAAATGATTATAATATTGATTTAATGAATGTCTATAATAATCTTTATGAAAGAAGTATAAGTGAAAGAAAGTTCGAAGCATATTTGATAAATAATATGACTATTACCGAAAATGGTCTTGGTTATATAAAGATAACTAATGATATTATTAAGAAGTATGGTGTTGATTCATCAACAGCTTCTAATATGGTAAATGATTTTAATTTTATTAAAGAAGTTAAGGTTTGGGCTTTTTCATCATATGATGAGAAGAATGAACAATTTAAAATAAATATTAGAAGTAGAGGAATAGTTATTAATGAGGTTGCAAGTCAGTTTAATGGTGGAGGACATAAGTTTGCATCAGGTGCTCGACTTAAAACAGAAGAAGAAGTTGATCAATTATTCGCTGCTTTAGATGATGCATGTAAATGAAGATACTAATTGTAGTATCTTTTTTTATGTGTCAAATAATGTATAAATTAAATGATTTTAGTCTTGACGGAACTAATTAGTCTTGCTAAAAAAAAAAAAAAAAATGGTATGCTTATTATAGGAAACTACGCCTAAAAATAGAAAGGAATATTTATATGAAGAAGCATATCATAATATTTTTTCTTATATTTTTTGTAACTATTGGATTTGCAACATTATCAACTGTACTAGATATAAAAGGAAATGTTAATATAGCAGAAAACTTAGAAGACTTTAAAATAGAAATAACTAATCTTAAAATAAATAATGATGCTAAAGTTGAATTGATATCTGCAAATAAAAAAGCATTCACATTTACTGGAACCGGAAATGATACATTAGAATATACAGTAACTAATTATAGTTATCAATATGATACAAATATTAATCTTGTTTGTACACCAGCCGATAATGTTACAATTGAACAAATCAATAATTTATCTGCACAAAATAGAATAACTAAAACAATAAATACAATAAATACAAGTGAGATAACGTGTACTATAAATGTTGAGAAAATTAGTAGAACAGATTATGCAGAAGATATTTGTATAGCATTAGAAGGCACAGAATGGGAATTTAATTATACCGGCGCCGAACAAGAATTTGCAGTACCTTGTGATGGTGAATATATGCTTGAAACTTGGGGTGCTCAAGGTGGAAATATTTCTGGGTATAATGGTGGTTATGGAGGTTACTCTTCTGGTAATATTTTACTAAACAAAGATCAAGAAATTTATATAAATGTCGGAGGAAAAGGAAAAGGTGCAAGTTCAAGAGGAGAATCGTTGCCCGGCGGATATAATGGTGGTGGCTCAGTAATAGGAAACGATGGACTTAATCATATTAATGCATCAGGTGGCGGAGCTTCTCATATTGCTACTAAATCAGGTTCTCTTTCGTCACTAGAAAATTATCTATCAGAAATTATAATTGTTTCTGGAGGCGGCGGCGGTGCAAGAGATCAAGCTAATCATAGTACTTCTGCACGATGGGGAAATGGCGGATCTGGAGGAGGATTTAAAAGCAGTGGAGCCTATTCTAATAACGATACAACTATTGTTACTCAGCAACAGACTTGTATAGCGACACAAACTTCTGGAAATTTGTTTGGACAAGGAGGTAGTGGAACTGGAAACTCTGGTGGAGGAGGAGGGTTCTATGGCGGATTTTTTGGTGGAACTATTAATAGTAACTGTAATTATTTAGGTTGTGGTAGTGGAGGTTCGGGATATATTGGGAATTATTTATTAACTAATAAGGTAATGTATTGTTATAATTGTGAACAATCAACCGAAGAATCAACAAAAACTATTTCTACTACGTGTACTAACTCATCTCCAATAGCTAATTGTGCAAAACAAGGTGATGGATATGCAAAAATTACATATCTAGGAAAATAAATAACAAATATTAAAAATCTGCTTCAAAGTACCGAAAATACGTTGATTTTTATACTTGTAATAGTATAAATAATATAGTA
>CAZWST010000030.1:0-20115 GCA_964636965.1 uncultured Muribaculaceae bacterium | reverse complement strand
CTGCTCTACTCATGATTATGTAACTTTCTTTACTAATAAAGGTAAAGTATATCGAATTAAAGGATATGAAATTCCTGAATATTCTCGACAAGCAAAAGGATTACCTGTAATTAACCTACTTCAAATTGAAAAAGATGAAAGAATTAATTCAATAGTTTCCTATAATAAGGAATCTGCTGGCAAGTATTTAACTTTTGCAACTAAAAATGGTATTGTAAAACGTACTTTAGTTGAAGAGTTTGAAAATATTCGAGCTAGTGGCAAAATTGCTATTAGTTTAAGAGAAAATGATGAATTATTAGATGTTAAATTAACAGATGGAAATTCAAAAGTTATTTTAGCAAGTACATCTGGTAGAATGGTTGTATTTGATGAAAATGAAATAAGACCTATGGGAAGAACAGCTTCCGGTGTTCGTGGAATAAATCTAGATGATAATGGTTACTGTACAGGCATGGAAATTGGAAAACCAGAAGATAACATCTTAGTTGTTACTAAGAATGGTTATGGTAAGAAAACTTTTGTAAATGAATATAGAATGACGAAACGTGGAAGCAAAGGTGTAAAAGCTTTAAGCGTTACAGAAAAGAATGGCGCATTAGTTGCACATAAAGTTGTTAACAATGAATCCGATTTAATGATAATAACTGAATCAGGAATGCTAATTAGACTTCCAATTGATCAAATATCTCAATTAGGACGTGTTACACAAGGTGTTAAGCTTATTAACTTAAAAGATAATCAATTTGTTTCGACAATTAGTGTTGTAGACAAAGTTGAAGAATTAGATGAAAATGCTCAAAATCAAGAAGAATCCGCATAAAGGCGGGTTCTTTTTTTTACTTCTTTCTTTTTAATACAATATTAATAACAACAAACTTCCCTACTCATCCAATCTTATAATATTCATATTATCATTGAGATAATAACACACGTGGATTTTATATTAACCTTATCTAAAATGTTTCACGTGAAACATTTTATTCGTAAAAAGCATAGATAATATTGTATATAGTTCCACGTGAAACATTGATTGGTGTATTTATAGAATGTTTAATTTGATTTATAGTTTTGTTAATTATGTTCCACGTGAAACATATACTATTAAGCACCTTATGAAACAAATAACAGCAATTTTTGAATAATGTTTGGTTTTAAGACACTTAATTTTATTTAGAAACAGATAATAAATGTTCCACGTGGAACTATGCATCAAAAAATCATATAAATGAGCAAAAAAAACATAAATACGTAAAATGAACGATGTTTCACGTGAAACGTTTATGATAAAAATTAAAACACTTACATAAATTAATATATAAAAATAATGCTATAACTTTATTAAATTACTCAATTAACCTTATTATATAGGAAATAATCAATGTTTCACGTGGAACACAATTAATTTTATAAATAATATTATACAATAAATATGTATTATATAGTTTCACGTGAAACATAATTGATTTTATAAGCAAAAATATGCAATAAAAGCATTTTATATAGTTCCACGTGAAACATAACGAGTTATTTAATAATAGTGAAAACATTAAAATATAGTTTCACGTGAAACATTATGAAAAATACAGTATTAATTTACTAATATTTAATATTTGTAAGAAAATATTTACAGATTTTATAAATTATTAAACTTATCTTATCAAATAATTAAAATCTGGCACTTTTTATTAACAAAAAATCAAAATTATATAATAAAAATCCGCATTTTTATAAATAATCAAATTTTAATTAAAATAATTTTGATTCTGTAAAATATATGATATAATTATTTTGCACAACAAATATGTTATAATCTGGTCAGGATCGGAAGGTAGCAGCCACATTAGCCTCTATTTGTGTGTGCTTTTTTTTATGAGGTGCAAGTTATGAATGAATATATAAAAGAATTACTTAAATTATCAAAAAAAGCTTATAAAAATAATGAAGTACCAGTAGGAGCAATAATAGTTTTCAACAATAATATTATAGGAAAAGGGTATAATGTACGTACGAAAAATAATGATGTGTTAGGGCATGCAGAAATAATAGCAATTAGAAAGGCTGCTAGAAAACTTAAAGACTGGCGATTAAATGAATGCGATCTTTATGTCACTCTTGAACCATGTTCAATGTGCAAGGAGATAATTAAACAATCTAGAATAAAAAATGTTTATTTTTTAGTTAATAAACTAGATTACAAAAAAGAATATGAAAAGACTAGTTTTATAAAAGATGATACCATAGATAGTTTTCAACAACAAAAATATAAGGATGAATTATCAACATTTTTTAAAGATAAATGCAAAAGATAGCATAATTTATGATATAATTTTATTAGGTGATATAAAATGGATTATAAAGTTTTATATAGAAAATATAGGCCAACAAATTTTGATGAACTTGTTGGACAAGAACATATAAAAAAAATTCTAAAAAATTCAATTATTAACAATAAAATCGCTCATGCTTACATTTTTACTGGTCCAAGAGGAACCGGAAAAACAAGTACTGCAAAAATATTTGCTCGTACATTAAATTGTTTGGATGTCAAAGATGGATTACCATGTGGAAAATGTACTAATTGTGTTAATTTTAATACTTCTCCTGATGTTATAGAAATGGATGCAGCAAGTAATAATAGTGTTGATGATATTAGAGAAATTGTCGATAATATTGGGATTGCTCCAACTAACAGCACATACAAAGTATATATTATAGATGAAGTACATATGCTTTCAAATCAGGCTTGGAATGCATTTCTAAAAACACTAGAAGAACCTCCTTCAAATGTAGTGTTTATTCTTGCTACTACGGATATTCAGAAGGTTCCAATAACTGTTTTATCTCGTTGTCAGAGGTTTGATTTTCAAAGAATAGATAGAAAATTGATATTTGATAATCTAAAAAATATTTGTGAATTGGAAAATATTAAATATGATGAAGACGCATTAAACGAGATTGCATATTTAAGTGACGGATGTATGAGAGATGCACTTAGTATTTTGGATCAGCTATCTAAAGTATCTGAATTCATTAATATGGAGGTTATAAGCAGCAATTTTGGGACAGTAACGACGGCTGAGCTTGATTTACTCTATTCCTATATTATTAAAAATGATATTGATGGTTTAGTTAATATATTGAGAACTATTAAAGAAACGGGTATAGACATAAAAATATTTATTGATAAAATATTGGATAATTTTATTGATAAAGCCATAAATATGAAAAAGAAAAATATTTCTACTGCTGCTTTTAATCAATTAAAAAAGATTATTGAAGTTTTAAATAAACTATATAGTAAACTAAATTATAGCAGTAATGGATTTTTGCTCTTGGAACTAGAACTTATCTCATTTATTAATGATGAAGAAAACCAGATATCAAATAGAGAAATAAATCAAATTATTTCCCGGGAAATAATTGGGGTTGACACAAAAATTGACGTAAATAATATGATAAATAATGATTCAAATCAACAAATTTATAAAATTAGTGATGAATTTATTAATGTTAGAATAAATAACACTTTTGTTAATTGTAATAAAAATTTTAAAATTAGATTTAATGATCATTGGAATAAGTTTACTGATAGTTTAAAAAATGATAATGTTACGGAACTTTTAAATATTGTTACTAAGTCTGTACCTCAGGTAGTCAGTGATAATTACGCTATTTTTGTAACTAGATCAGAAAGCATAAAGATTGTTGGCAATTCTAAACTTTATGAAATTGAAAATAAATTCAATGCGTTAAACGAGCTTTCTTATAAATTTGTTTTTATTTCAAATTCTGATTGGAAAGACTTTATGCAAAATTATGATAAAACAAAAAAATATGATATTATTGATGAGAGTGAATATATTAATACCGAAAGTAATTCGGTGACATTAGCTGAAAATATTTTTGGCAATGAAAAAATAAAAATAGATTAGGAGAGATTAATATGAATATGAATGCAATTATGCAACAAGCACAAAAAATGCAAAGAGATATGCAAAAGAAACAACAAGAACTATATTCAACCGAATATGTAGGAGAAAGTCAACTTGTTACAGTAATTTTAATGGGTGATAAATCATTAAAAGATATTTCATTCAAAAACATGGATAACTTTGATTCTGAAGATATTGAAATATTACAAGATATGATAAAAATTGCACATGCTGATGCTATAAAAAAAGTAGATGCTGATATGGAATCTAAAATGGGACCTTATGCAAAACAATTAGGTGGTTTGTTCTAATATGTATCCAGAAGTACTTAATAATGCCATAGCATCTTTTGAAAAAATTCCAGGGGTAGGCAAAAAAAGTGCCGAGAGATACGCTTTGTCTATGCTTGATTTGTCTGATGAAGATATTGATAAGTTTGCAAAGAATATAAAAGAATGTAAGAAAAAATTAACTAGATGTAAAATTTGTGGTCATTTAACTGATAAAGAAATATGTTCTATATGCTCTGATTCAGGACGAAAAGATAACTTAATTTGTGTAGTTGAAGATTACAAGAGTGTTTTTATGTTCGAAAAGTCTGGATCTTTTGAAGGCAAATATCATGTCCTTAATGGTCTTATTTCTCCTATGGATGGAATTTTTCCAGAAGATATAAATCTTTCTTCTTTATTGGATAGGCTTGATAATTATAAAAAAGATGCTGAAGTTATTTTAGCATTAAAACCATCTATTGAAGGGGAGACTACAACACTTTATATTAAAAAAATTTTTGAAAATAAAAATATTAAAGTATCAAGATTATCTTATGGTATACCGATGGGTGTTGATATTGATTATTTAGACTCTATTACACTTGATAGAGCGTTACTTGATCGAAAAGAAATTTCATAAACAAGTATAATTTTAAATATAATTTATTGGTGATGTTATGAATAAATTTAAAAAATACTTAAAGCGTTTTGTTTTTTCTATTTTGTTAGTATATTCATTAAATTGTTTTCTTATTAAATACGATTTTTTCTTACCTATAAATTATATTAGTTCACTTATTTATACCTTTTTGGGAATACCTGGAGTTTTTTTATATATATTGTTAATGATAAAATATAGGTGATTATGAAAACAGATGAAATTAAACAATTAATTGTTAATTCTTTCCATGAGAAAAATAATTCTCATGCTTTTTTGCTTTCAACTAATAATGTTGAAAACTGTCTTAAAGATGTATTAGATATTGTAAAATCTATTAATTGTTCTAATGGTGGAAATGATAATTGTAATATTTGTAATACAATTAATAGTGGTACTAATCCAGATGTTATTTTAGTAAAAGAATCTGGAAAAGAAATAAAAAAAGATCAAATTATGAATATTATTAGTTCGTTTTCTACTAAACCATCTATTTCTAAATTTTCTACCTACATTATATGTAATGCAGAAAAGATGAATGATTTTTCTGCCAATAAAATATTAAAATTTTTGGAAGAACCCGAAGAAAATATTGTTGGATTTTTTATAACTGATAGATTAAATGCAATAATTCCTACCATAAGAAGTAGATGTGAAATATATAATTATCATTTTGGGAGTAATTCTATCTTAGATTTACTTGATATAACTGAAGACGAATATGCATCTACTTTTGATTTAGCTTTGAACCTTACTTCTAGATTAAATGATGAGCCGAAATATTCTTTAATGTCTGATAGTAAGATAATATCAAAAAGAGAAAGAGAAGATATAGATTTATTATTTAAGTTGATAAAAAAATTTTATGTGTTAAAATATGAAAACATTCAACTATGTTTATATAATAATTTGGATTACGTGGATAATATTTTATCCTCTATAACTACTAATGATGTGTCTATTATTGTAAAAAGAATAAAAATATTAGATAATATCATTAATGATTTGAATATTTATGTAAATAAAGATTTGATAATTAATAAGTTTTTTATCATATGGGAGTGATTTTATGAGCAGTGTTTGTGGAGTTAAATTTAAAGACTATGGGAAAGTTTATTATTTTAGGAATGAAGATTTAGATTTAAAGAAAAATATTACTGTTGTTGTTGATACTGAAAAAGGAGAACAATTTGCAAAAGTAAGTGATGTAGAAGTAACTGGCTTAAAAAAATTTGATATAGATTCTATGAAACCTGTTTTAAGAATTTCTACAAAAAATGATTATAAAAGATATATTAGTAACTTAAAAGAAGCTACAGAAGCATTAAACTATTCTCGTAATTTGGTAAAAGAATACGATTTAGATATGAGATTATTAGATGCATCATTTACTTTAGATAAGAAACAATTAACAATTAATTTTATTGCAGATTCAAGAATTGATTTTAGAGATTTAGTTAAAGAGATAGCTGCAAAGTATAAAACCAGAATTGAGCTTCATCAACTAGGAGTAAGAGATAAATCTAAAGAAATTGGTGGTTTAGGTCAATGTGGTAGAGAACTTTGTTGCTCTAAATTTTTAAATGGAATTGATACAATTAGTATAAATATGGCTAAAAACCAAAATATTGCTTTAAATCCTTCAAAGATTAATGGTGCTTGTGGAAGACTTTTATGTTGCTTGTCTTATGAGGACGATGTTTATACAGATCATAGATCTTATTTACCTAAAATAGGAGAAATTGTAAAAACTAAAGATGGTTCTGGTAAAGTAGTTAGTTTGGATGTATTAAATAATAAATATACAGTTTTAATAGATGGAGATAAGAAAGAATATGAATTCAGTTCAAATAAATGATTTATTTGATTATGGCTATTCTATATTTCAAAAAGACAATTATTTCAAGTTTTCTATTGATTCTGTTTTGCTTGCCGAATTTGTAAATTTGAAAAAAGGTAAAAACAAAATATTAGATTTATGCTCTGGTAATGCACCTGTACCTATGATTTTAACTAAAAGGTACGATAATAAGAATATACAAATTACGGGAATTGAAATTCAAAAAGAAATATATGATTTAGCTATTAAATCTCTTGAATTTAACAATTTAACTTCAATTAATATGATAAATGGAGATGTTAATAACCTAAAATCTTTAGTAAAAGATGAAAAATTTGATGTTGTTACTTGTAATCCTCCATATTTTAAGGTAAATAATTCTAAAATTATAAATGAAGATCCAATAAAAGCTATTGCAAGGCATGAGATTAAAATTAATTTAGAGAATTTAGTACTTAATGCTTCCAAAGTTATTCAGAATCAAGGATATTTTTATTTGGTTAATCATTCAACAAGATTAACAGAGGTATTAGATGTATTACACAAATATAACTTTGGAATAAAGAGAATTGTCTTTGTACATGATAATAAAGATGCGGAAGCAAATCTTTTCTTAGTTGAAGCAATGTATAATGGTAAAGATTTTGTTAAAATTTTACCACCTGTTTTTGTTAGAGATAAAGTGACATATAAAAATATATTTGAGAGGTGATTTTTATGAAATTAATCGTTGGATTAGGAAATCCCGGAAATGAATACAAAACAACAAGACATAATGTTGGATTTATGGTGTTGGATTCGTATTTAGGAAATGTTAAGTGGTCTTCTAAGTTCAATTCTCTTTATTATGAGACAAGTATTAATGGAGAAAAATATATATTTGTTAAGCCTCAGACATATATGAATTTATCGGGAAGTGCAGTTTATTCTTTTGTTAATTTTTATAAATTATCTTATAAAGATATATTAGTTATTCACGATGATTTGGATTTGCCTGTTGGTAAATTTAGAATAAAGATTAATTCATCATCTGGTGGACATAATGGAATAAAAGATATAATTTCTGCGATTCATACAGATGCCTTTGCAAGAATAAAAATAGGTATTTCTAACGATAAGAATAAAGACACGAAAGATTATGTGTTATCTAGCTTTTCTAAATTAGAATTAAATGAAATAGAAAATAATTTTAAAAGTGTATATGATATTATTGAACATTTTGACTATGATAAAATTAGCGATTTAATGAGTAAATATAATTAGGTGATAACAGTGGACTTTTTAGATTCTATATTTAAATATGAGAATCATTCAAAGGTCTGTGGATTAACAACTGAGTTATTAGTTCTTTATTATTATAATTATTATAAATCTAACGACTCCAGTGTTTTAATTGTAACAAATTCTTTGTATGATTCGAATAAAATATTTCAACGTTTAAAAACTTATACAGACGAGGTCTGTCTTTTTCCAATGGACGATTTTTTATCTTCAGTAGCTTTAGCTATTTCCCCAGATTTAAAAATCAATAGGTTAGAGACCTTGGAATATATAAAAAATCATAAAAAGTGCATTGTTGTTGCAAATTTAATGGGATATTTAAGATTCCTACCTTCTTACGAAAATGCTAAAAATTTAAATATTTCTTTAACTAAGGGTGCAACTATAGATCGTGATAGTGTTATAAAAACTTTGGATGAATATGGTTATACACGAACATCTTTAGTAACCTCAACAGGAGAATATGCTTTAAGAGGATTTATTATAGACATTTTTCCAATTGATGAAAATCATCCAGTTAGAATAGAATTATTTGGTGAAGAAGTAGAATCTATAAGAATATTTAATGAGGAGACACAATTATCTATTAATGAGATTACTTCTATATGTATTTTGCCTATTCAAGAACTTAACTTTGAAAATCATAGTTCCCTTTTGGAATATATGCAAAATCCTTTTGTTTTTTTAGTTGATGAAACACAAATAAAGAATGGCTATAATAAAATAAAAGAAGATATAGTCGAATATCAAGAAGATTCTTTAATTACTGATTTTATGTTTGACTATGATGAATTAGCTCCAATTGATTATATAAAAGTTGAAACAATCAATAATGTTAGTGATTCTTTGTCTTTTGATTCAAAAAGTATTATTAAATTTAAGGGTGATTATGAGGCGTTAAGAGACTTTTGTCTAACAAAATCTAAAACTAATACTTTGATTATTTGTCTTTCAAAAGATAAACAAATTGATGTTATTAAGGAATTGATTCCAGCTGCTAATGTTGGCTCTATTAAAGAAAATAGTGTAAATATTATAAACAAAAAAATTAATGAAGGCTTCATTATAGATAAATATATTGTGATTTCTGAATTTGATATAGATGATGCTCATGTAGCAAGTGTTTATAAAAATAATATTAAAATAGGTCGAAAAATAAAAAGTTTTGAAGATATTAAAATTGGAGATTATGTAGTTCATTCTCAACATGGAATAGGAATCTATGGAGGGATTGAACCTATTTCTAAAAATGGAATGGTTAGAGATTACATTAAAATTAATTATTTAGGTAATGATAAAATTTATATACCTGTTGAAAAGATAACTACTATATATAAATATTCTGATAAAGATGGAACACCTCCTAAATTGAATAAATTAAACTCAACAACATGGGCTAAGACAAAGTTAAGGGTAAGAAATAGAATTAGAGATATAAGTGATGAACTTATAAAACTTTATGCTGCTAGAAATAATATAAAAGGTCCTATGTTTGAGACATTTGATGATGAATTAGTATTTGCATCAAATTTTGATTATAGTGAAACTAATGATCAATTAAAAACAATTAAGGAAATAGATAATGATTTAAAATCCAGTGTTCCAATGGATAGACTTTTATGTGGTGATGTTGGGTTTGGTAAAACTGAGGTTGCTTTTCGTGCAATGTTTAAAACAATAATTAATGGTTATCAAGTGGCTTATTTGTGTCCAACTACATTATTATCTCGACAACAATACTATAATGCCCTTGATAGATTTAAAGAATTCCCAGTAAATATTGCTCTTTTAAATCGTTTTACTAAATCTTCTGAAGTTAAAAGAATCTATGAAGGTTTAAAGAATGGATCAATTGATATTGTATTTGGTACACATAAACTTTTAAATAAAGAAATCGTTTTTAATAATTTGGGACTACTTGTTGTTGATGAAGAACAACGTTTTGGTGTTACACATAAGGAAAGAATTAAAGAAATTAAAAATGATGTTAATGTATTAACACTTTCTGCAACACCTATTCCAAGAACTTTAAAAATGGCGATGAGCGGTCTTAGAGATTTATCTATTATAGATACTGCTCCAGTTAATAGATATCCTGTTCAAACGTATGTAGTTGAAGAACAAGATGTTTTAGTTAAAGATGCAATCTACAAGGAACTTGCAAGAGACGGACAAGTTTTTGTTCTATATAATCGAGTTAATTCAATTGAAGAAGAAGTTGATAAGTTATCCAGACTTGTACCTGATGCAAGAATTGTTATGGCTCATGGCCAGATGGATAAAAATGAACTTGAAAACATTGTAACTGACTTTGTTGACTATAAATATGATGTTTTAGTGTGTACAACAATTATTGAAACAGGTATTGATATACCAAATGTTAATACGTTGATTGTAATTGATGCTGATAATTTTGGACTTGCTCAGTTATATCAATTAAGAGGTCGTGTTGGTAGAAGTGATAAAATTGCTTATGCTTATTTAATGTATAATAAGGCGAAAGTATTAACAGAAACCGCAGTTAAAAGATTGCAATCAATTAAAGATTTTACTGAACTTGGAAGTGGATATAAAATCGCGATGCGAGATTTATCTATAAGGGGAGCTGGAGATCTTTTAGGAGCTGAGCAAGCTGGTTTTGTAGATTCAGTAGGTTTAGAACTATATACTCAAATGGTTAATGATGAAATTAAAAGATTAAATGGAGAAAAGGTAGAAGAAGAGGAAAATGCTAATCCATTAATTGAAGTAGAAAATCATATTAGTGATGAATATGTATCAGAAGAAAGTATTAAGATTGAGATACATCAATTAATAAATGCGATTAAAGATCAAGAGAGTTTAGAAATTGTAAAAAAAGAAATATTAGATAGATTTGGTACTATTAGTGAAGAAATGAACGTTTATATGTATGAAGAATGGTTTGAAAAACTTGCTTTAAAATTAAATATAAAGAGGATTAGACAAACTGAAACTTTATTAGAGGTTGAGTTACCAGAGGATATTTCTAATAAAATACAAGGAGATAAACTATTCTTGATAGCTTATAATATTAATCCTAAATTTAGATTAAGTTATAGAATGAAGAGAATATATATTAGCTTATCTTTAGTTAATTTAGAAAAACATTTTGTTTATTATTTGGTTGATTTACTTAATGAAATAATTAATATGATTGATAATTAGTTTATAGGAAGTGCAATTCATGATTGAAGATAAAAAACAACAAAATACAACAGAAGATATTGATAATAATAATTTAGAAGATAAAGAATTAGCTGTTGGAATAGAAGTAAGTGATTCGGACATTGAAATAGAAGAGATGTTAGGTTTACTTGAAAATGAAGAATAATTAACTTGCATCTTATGGCTTAAATGATATAATAATCTCCAACAAAGGGGATGAAATAATGTCTGAGAATTTATCCAATAAAAACCATATTTATAAAGTTAATAATGATAGAGAGTCTTTATATAAATTAAACGAACTATTTGATACAATGGGAGTAAATATTAACTACGATTATGAAAATAGTGAAGCTTATATAATTTTAAATGGACAATCTACTAAAATGAAAAAGGGAAGTAACTGCTTTTATATAAAAAACGGAAATGAATTGATTGGGTTTTCATTTGCAACTACAAATTTGATGTTTAATTATGGTGCAATTATGGATGTTATAATTGCTTCAGGTAAAGATGTTAAATATTTAGAATTTTGTCAAGGAAAGTCAGTAGATAATTTTGATCATCCCTATACGATATTTTTAAGTTATGTTGATGGAAAAATAAATCAATTTTATTCTGACAATCGTTATATTGAGTTTACTCAAGGTAATACTATTAATTTTAAACTTGCTGAATTAATTCGACTATGGGAGCTTAATTTCAAACATTCTATTTTTGAAAGACCATATTATCATGAATTTGGTTGTGGAACAAAAGAAAAAAGAATATTTGATAAAAATATAAGAGAAGTTGGTAAAATATTTTTACCAGTGAGTTCGCTTGATTTAGTTGATAGATATAAAGGTAGAAAAAGAAATGTTATTGCTACTGAATGTGATTGTTTATACGAAGATTATGAATATTTTTTAAAACATCATAAATCTATGGATTCAACGAGACTAGCTTTTTATGATACTTTTGGTGGAAGAGTTTTGGTTGATCCTAACAAACCAGAAAATGGGGCAAGATATCCTGATGAAAGATGTTTAGATTTTTCTTTAAAAATTATTACGTTAGATGAAGCACGTAAAGTCTATGATGATGTTGTTCAAGAGATAAAACGTGAAAATGCATATAAGTATATTTCTTTCTATTTTGGAGAGTTAATTGAGTCTGTAAGATGTTATCAAAGTCAAGGAACTAAAGATAGTTATCAACAACCTCCTATACACTTTTTAGAATTAAAAAACAAATAATTCTTGAAGAAATATTTAAATTATGATAGATTATAGATGTTAAACAGCGAAGGAAAGAAGCTAATGTTAGTCTTTATAAGAGAGTTTGATTAGGTGAAAGCAAACAAGATGAAAGTTGGTCGAATGGGTCTGGAGTTTAAATCGTGTATATCGCGTTAAGATAAATAAGGTGATTTAAGTCATGAATTAAGGTGGTACCACGAGGCTAGTCCTTCGTCCTTATTAATTCATGACTTTTTTTGTTAGGAAGTGATTATATGCCGGGTGTAGGAATTGGAGTTATTATTCTAAATGAAAAAAATCAAGTTCTATTAATTTTGAGGAACGAAGATAAAGATAAGGCTTTAAGTGATATGCGCCTAGAGGGAACTTGGACTTTACCTGCAGGAAAAGTTAAAATTGGTGAAACAATTTTTGATGCTGCTAAGAGAAAATCTAAGGCAGAAGTAAATTTAGATGTTGATAATTTAGAAGTTGTCTCTTTAAATGACGATATCAATGAATATGCTCACTTTTTAACGGTTGGAGTCTTAGCACGGATGTACGATGGCGATATATCACTTGGAGATACCGAAGAGCATGTAGATTATGGTTTTTTTGATTTAGATAAATTACCAACTAATCTATGTGATCCTTCAAAAGTAATTTTAAGAAATTATTTAAATAAAAATATATATGAGGAGAGAATTTAATGGAAAAGAAAAAATTTTATGTAACAACACCTATATATTATCCTAGTGCTAATTTTCATATAGGTCATTGTTATACAACTATTATTGCAGATGCAATTGCAAGATATAAAAGACAAAATGGTTTTGATACATTCTTTTTAACAGGTTCTGATGAACATGGCTTAAAAATTGAAAAAAAGGCTAAAGAAGCTGGTGTAACTCCAAAAGAGTATGTAGATAAGATCATAGCAGATTCTAAAGATTTATGGGCCAATTTAGGAATATCTTATGATAAATTCATTAGAACAACTGATGAAGAACATATTAAAACTGTTCAAAAAATATTTAAACGTCTATATGACCAAGGAGACATTTATAAAGGAGAATACTCTGGACTATATTGTACTCCTTGTGAATCTTTCTGGACAGAAAGCCAACTAGTAGATGGTAAATGCCCTGACTGTGGAAGAGATGTAGAAGAAGCTCATGAAGAGGCATATTTCTTTAAATTAAGCAAATATGCTGATAGATTAGTTGAACATATTGAGTCGCATCCTGAATTTATTCAACCAGTATCAAGAAAAAATGAAATGATTAATAATTTTATAAAACCTGGACTTGCTGATTTGTGTGTATCTCGTACAAGCTTTAGTTGGGGAATTCCAGTTACATTTGATGAAAAACATGTAGTGTATGTATGGATTGATGCTCTTAGTAACTATATTAGTGCGTTGGGATATTTAAGTGATAATGATGAACTATTTAAAAAGTTCTGGCCAGCAGATTTACATATTGTTGGAAAAGAAATTGTTCGATTTCATACAATTATTTGGCCAATAATGCTAATGGCTTTAGATTTACCACTTCCAACTCAAGTATTTGGACATGGATGGTTAGTAATTGATGGCGGTAAGATATCTAAGAGTTCAGGAAATTATAAAGATCCTAGAGAATATATAAAAGCTTATGGTAAAGACGCTGTTAGATACTTTGTTTTAAGGGAAGTTCCATTCGGAAGTGATGGAAATTTCTCTGAAGAGGCTTTAATTAATAGAACAAATGCGGATTTAGCTAATGTTTTAGGTAATTTAGTTAATCGTACTATCGCGATGAACAAAAAATATTTCAATAATATAGTTGTTAGAAGTGAAGTAAAAAGTGAATTTGACGATGAATTAATTAATTTTGTTGTATCTGCAAAGGATAAAGTAGATGCATTTATGGATGAGTTAAAAATACCTGAAGCAATAGATGTAGTATTTGAAATATTTAGAAAATGTAATAAATACATTGATGATACAACTCCATGGATTTTAGCAAAAGATGAAAATCGACAAGATGAACTAAAAACAGTTATATATAACTTGCTTGAATCAATAAGAATTGGTGCAATTCTTTTAAACCCATTCTTACCTGATACAAGTGAAAGTATTCTTAATCAATTAAATACTGATGTAAGGAATATAGACACAGTTCATAGTTTTGGTGGGCTTAAAACTGGCAAGGGATTAAACGAAGCTAGTATTTTGTTCCAAAGAATTGAAAAATAAAAGTCAGATATTCTGACTTTTTCTAATAGGAGGAGAAATAATGTTTACTGATAGTCATTGTCATTTAGATTCTGAATACTATGATAATTTAGAAGATATAATTAAGTCTGCACAAAATAATGGAGTATTAAAGTATATAAGTGCTGCTGATTCAATTGAGTCTTGTAATATGATATTAAGCCTTTCTAAATTATACGATAATTTATATGTAGCACTTGGAATACATCCAGAAAATATAAATGATTCATTATCTGAGTTTACTCATATTTTAAAGGATAACTTAAAAAATACAAAAGTTGTTGCCATAGGTGAGATTGGTTTAGATTATTATTATGGTAAGGAAAATAAAGATAAACAAATTGAAGTTTTTGAATATCAATTAGGTTTAGCAGAAGAATATAATCTACCAGTGGTTGTTCATAGTAGAGATGCAACGCTAGATACAATTAAATCTTTAAAGAAATTTAAGGTTAGGGGAGTTATTCATTGTTTTAATGGGAGTTTAGAAACGGCAAATGAATATATTAAGATGGGCTTTTATATTGGTGTTGGAGGAGTTATGACTTTTAAGAATTCTAAAATAGATGAGGTTATTAAAGAAATCCCATTAGAACGCATCGTACTTGAGACAGATTCTCCATATTTAACTCCAGAACCATTTAGAAAATATAAAAATGAACCTAAATATATAAAAACTATCGCGGAATATTTAGCTAAAATAAAGAATATAGATTTAATAAAGGTAAGTAATATAACAGAGAAGAATATTAAAGATATATTTTTTATATAAAGTTAATGTAAAATATTTACTTTACTATTGCAATTTGTTATAATTCATATATAAGGTGATAGTAATGAGAAAGATTTTACATAATTTTAGAAAGACTTCAAAAATATTATTATTATTATTTTTAGTTTTAACACTACAAAAGGTTAATGTAATTAGTCAAAATGATCGTGTAGTAAATGAAAACTTTAATAAAACTTTAGATTTAACAGCCATGGCTTTAAAAATAAATGAAATAAATATGGCGGATAGATATTATCCTTTAGATACTTTTACGGGTGACTTAACTGGATATTCTGCTGATTGTCCATTATGTACGGGATATTTAGCATGTAATGGTGCATATGTAGCTAATGGCACTACGAGTTATGATGATGCTGAATATGGAAATGTTGTTATTTTAGCTTCTTCTAAAAACTTACCATGTGGATCAATAGTTACTTTCGATGCGTCTTATGTATCTTCAGAAAAAGTTACAGGAATTGTACTTGATAGAGGTGTTTTAGGTAACGACCTTGATTTACTTGTATCAAGCAGTGATGTAGCTATTAAACAAATTGGAAGACATAAATTAACTTACGATGTTCTTAGATTTGGTTGGGAAAGAAATTAATAAAGAGACTTTTTAAAGTCTCTTTTCTTTATTGCCCAATATGTTTGAATATATTGTCTCTATTTCTTTATTAAAATCTTCTGCGTCTTTACTTTCTAGATATTTTATTGCTTCATCTTTTAAATAATTGATTCCATCAGCTAATGATCTTCTATTAAATCTTGATAGTAGTCTTTTGGTATCAATTGGCATTATATCTGATAGTCTGTTTATTATTGATTCTAGACATTGTATAAATTCTTCTTCTTTTTTGTATTCTTCAAATAGTATTTCTAATTCGGGATACATTTCAAATATTTCTTCAAAATTATGTTTAAATATAGACGCTATATCTCCTTTTTTTAAAAGTGTATTGTATATTATATCAGCTTTATCGACGTTTCTTCTTGCTGCCCACATATTTGATTTTTCTTTTTTATGCAGTTCTGCAAAGAATTGCACCATTCCTTCTTCGATATAATGTCCAAATTTTATACGCATTTCATCTTCTGAATAATTAATATCAAGTTTAATAACATAATGATATAGTTCGTGAATAATAACCCCGTTCTTTATGTAGTTTTCTAATATCTCATCCGTTGTTTGATTCTCGTATTTATAAGGGTATACATGTATTAAACCATCATTTTTAGTTCTTGGACCATGAGCAAAAGGAATATTACCTTTAAAAAACTCTTCGTCTTCTTTATTAGGCTTTTCTACGGTTATAATTTTATCTTTTAATATTATGTTTTCAAACATACTGAACTGCTCTTCAGTTAAGTATTTTCCGCATTTTTCCATTAAATCATATAATGCATCAATCGCGTATGCATTAAGTTTTTCATCTAATTCTATATAATCTATGTACATAAACATCATCCTTGATTAATTATATCATAAATCTTTTAATAAACAACATTGTATGATAAAATTCTAGTAACGGATGTGATAGGATGGGATTTAATTTTAAAAAGAAATTTGGGCAAAATTTTTTACAAGATAAAAACGTTATTAATGATATAATTTCATCTATTAGCGTTACTAAAAATGACTTAATTATCGAAATAGGGCCAGGAGAGGGAGCTTTAACTAAGAAACTTGTTAAGACTGAAGCTAAAGTTTTAGCTTATGAAATTGATTTAGACTTAGAAAGTAAACTAAAAGTGTTAGAAAACGATAAAGTTAGAATAATATTTGATGATTTCTTAAAAAGAGATATTTTAAATGATATATCAAATATTGATTATGATAATTTATATATAGTTGGTAATTTACCTTATTATATTACAACACCAATAATCACTAAAATAATAGAAGAAAAGATACTTCCAAAAGAAATGCTTTTTATGGTTCAAAAAGAAGTAGGAGAAAGGTTTTCAGCCGGTGTTAGTACGAGAGAATATGGCTCTATCACTGTGTTTTTAAATTATTATTTTGATATTAAAACTCTCTTTATAGTTAATCGAAATAAATTTTACCCTATTCCTAATGTTGATAGTGCTGTTATAAAACTGGTTAGACGTGATCATTTTTTAGATACCAATTTTATGCTATTTAATAAGTTCGTAAAAGATTCTTTTAATTTTAAAAGGAAAAATTTAAGAAATAATTTAAAATCTTATGATTTAGATAAATTAGCTAATATATTAAGCTTGATTAATAAATCTTTAGATAACCGAGCTGAAGATTTATCTTGTGAAGATTTTGTGTTTATAACAAATAAATACTATAATGATTAGGGGATATGTATGATTGAATCAGTAATGAATAAACTTGATCAAATTAAATATAGATGGATAGATGATGATACTTATATTCAAAATGCAGAAGAAGTTCTATCGTCAAAAGAAGGTAATTGTTGGGAACAAGTAGAATTGGAACGTAAACTTTTTAGTGATTTAGGATTAAATACTCAATCATATTTTGTTTCTCTATCTGATGAAGATGGCAATTTTCAAACACATACCTTTATAACGTATGAAAATAGTTCTAAATTCTTTTGGTTTGAACATTCTTGGGATAAATATAAGGGAATATATGAATACAAATCTATTACCGAATTATTAAAAGATGTAAAAGAAAAGCTTATTAGGGATTTTTCTTCTAATGGAGAAGTTTATGCATTTGTTTATCTTTATGAAAAACCGAATAAAAGAATGAAAGCACCAGAATTTTTGAATTATTGTGCATCGAAAAAATTAATAAAATTAAATGAACCTTTATATTTTTATCATGTTATTAATAAAAATGTAGATCTTTCTAAGGGAATTTTAAGTTTAAAATATATGTATGACCATGGAATGTATGATTTATTTGATATAAATGCAGATAAGTACAAATATCGTATAGTCAACTCTTGGAATTTAGATAAGTATAAGGGAAGAGAAGAAAATAGTTTAAAAAGAGAAGAAATAATTGATGCCTTAAATACTTTTAGAGGGCCAAAGGGCGCAAGTTATATTTATTTTTTTAGATATCCATTGTATCCTGAATTAGGTAGTAAAATAAAGAGCCTTTTAGAATATAAAGATATGTATCGAATAAACATCAATGATGAAGAACTACAATTACTCATAGAAGATATATTTTATGGATACGAAGATAGATGCTCTGATAATTCTTTATTAGATAAAAAGTATTATGAGAATGTAAAAAAAGAAGAATATTTTTCTAACTATGATGATGATAAAGTGATGAATTTTTCTAATTTAAATCATATTTCAATCGCGTTTACTAATGATTTTTTGCCTCTTAAATTTATAGAAAAGTGTTAAACACTTTTTTTATTTTGTTCATACTATAAAATAGGTGAAGTGTATGGAAATTAAAATAGGTTCAATTGTGACGAGAAAGAGTCACAATAATGATGTAATATTTAAAGTAATGGAAATAAGAGATACTATTGCTTATTTAAAAGGTACTGATGTTAGACTATATGCTGATGCACCAATCGATGATTTGATAATTTCTAATAAAAAGGATGAGTTTAGGCCTGATATTGCAAGTGATCTTCTTGATAGGGACGAATATTTCTATCTTCCGGGTAAAATTCTTCATATTGATGCTGTTCTTTTTTTATGTAACAAAAAAGACTATTTTAGTACCATTATTACTAGTTTTTTAATGCTCTAAAAGTTCTTCAAAATATTTACTTAATCGTCAAAATATGGTTAAATATATAATAACAATTTGTAAGAGAATTGAATAAATTATTTACGATATAAAACGTTTGAAAGAATATTATAATAAGCGTTTTATATAAATTTAAAGAAAGGAGAGTGTTAAAACTTGCATTAATTGAAATTTGTGGTATAATATCGTGAAATTTCAATTAGTGGAGGGGATTGTTTAATGAAATTTAAGTGTTTACTATCCAAAGGATATAAGCACGATTTAATTAGTATTGTTGTATTATTTGGAATACTGATGATGCTCATTACACTCGGACCAAGTATTTCGAGTATGAGTTCTCAAAATACCAATAATTCAACATATTCAGCTAATGAAAGTGAAGTTGTTAATCAAATAAGCTTAAATTCAACAGAGGCTGAAAATACTAATGCAAAAGCGAAAGCTAACGCCACGGATATGGTTTACCTTTCGGATATTCCTTATATGCCTGGAATATCACAAACAGCGTATAGTGCTATTCAATTAGACAATAATTTATCCGGAGGACTAATTACTGTTAAAGTTGATGGTAAATCAAAAATGTTTATGAAAGGTATTTTAGCACATGCGAATGCAACTGTTGCTTATGACCTTAGTGGATACGATTATGACTATCTAACAGCCTATTTAGGAGTTGATGCTAAAGCTGCTTCAAGTGGACCTGGTGTCAACGGTGTTAGATTCGAGATTCACACATCGGATGATGGCGAAAATTGGACTCTTAAAGAAAGAGTCAACAATAATGCAGTATTTTTAAGTAATAGCGAAGCTTATTTCTTAAAATATCCTGTTAAAAATGTTAAATACATTAAATTTGTAATTGATGATTGTGGGGCTCAAAGTAGCGACCATTCAGTTTTAGCGGATGCAAAACTTATTAATGAAGGCTATGAAGCACCTTCACTATCAGTGGATTACATTAAAACTGTTG
>CAZWST010000029.1:0-20126 GCA_964636965.1 uncultured Muribaculaceae bacterium | reverse complement strand
GTACTGGACTTTTAATCGTAGTTGGTGTTGCTCTTGAAACTTATAAACAACTAGAAAGTAGCGTAGTTTCTCGTAGTTATCAAGGTTCGAGAAAGAGAAGACATAGAAGATGAAGAATATAATCTTTATTGCACCACCTGCTGCAGGAAAAGGAACGCAAAGTGATATACTAGTGCGTAAACATGGATATGTTCATATATCTACAGGAGATCTTCTAAGAAATGAAGTTAACAAAAAAACTGAGTTAGGTATTAAAATTAGCGGATTATTATCCAGTGGACAATTTGTAAGCGATGATATAGTAACGGAGTTACTAAAGAATAGACTAGCAGAAAGTGATACTGATAACGGATTTATATTAGATGGATATCCAAGAAATATTGCCCAAGCAAAGATACTTGATAATCTTTTAGAAAGCTTAGAAAAAAGTATTGAAGCTGTGGTATACTTAGATATGGACATGGAACTTGCTATGCATAGAGCACTAGGAAGAATAACTTGTCCAGAATGCAGTCGCGGGTATAATAAATATGAAAGTGCAATGAAACCTAAAAAAGAATTTATTTGTGATGATTGTGGTTGTGACCTAGTAGGTAGAACTGACGATACGGAAGAAGCATTCAAGATTAGGTTCAAAGCATATATTGAAAACACTGAACCTCTATTAAATTACTATAGAGAAAAAGGTATTTTAAATATAATTGATAATAGTGGTACTCCAGAAAATACTAACAACTTAATTGAAGGTGTAATTAATGATTAACGTTTATAGTGATGATGAGATTAAATTAATAAAAGAATCTGGACATATAACATATATGTGTCATCAACACTTGAAAAGTATGTTAGTACCTGGCATTACTACAAAGGAAATAGATGATGAAGCAGGAAAGTTCATACGTGAGCATGGCGGTATCCCAAGTTGCTTAGGCTATGAGGGATATCCTGCTAATATCTGTATTTCAATTAATGATGAAGTTGTGCATGGAATTGCAAGTGAAGATGTTTATTTAAAAGAAGGTGACATCGTTACTTTAGATATATGTACATTATATAAAGGTTATCATTCTGACTCAGCTTGGTCTTATCCAGTAGGTCACATTAATAAGGAAAAAGAACATTTAATGTACCATACAGAAAAAGCCCTTTATGTAGGACTTAAAGAACTTAAAGCTGGAGCTAGATTGGGAAATGCCTCTGCAAGAATACAACAATATGCTGAAAAACACGGATTAGGTGTCGTAAGAGAACTTGTTGGTCACGGAGTAGGGCATGAATTACATGAAGAACCAGATGTTCCAAATTATGGAAAATACAACACTGGAATTGTTTTAAAGGCTGGCATGATAATCGCGGTTGAACCGATGTTAACAGCTGGCAAAAGGTATGTCGCACTTCTTGATGATGACTGGACAATTGTAACTGAGGATGGTCGTCCTGCAGCACATTTTGAACATACAGTAGCAATTAGAGAAGATGGATATGAAATACTTACAGGAGAGTGAAAAAATTGGCTAAAGAGCAAAAAATCGAAGTAGATGGAACAGTAATTGAAGTTACTCATGAAATCTACAAAGTAGAACTAGATAATAAAATAATTGTAACTGCCCATGTTTCTGGTAAAATACGTATACACACAATACGCATCTTACCGGGCGATAGAGTTACAGTAGAGATGTCACCAACTGATTTAACACATGGGATTATAAAATTTAGAAAATAAGGAGGAAAACTTATATGAAAAGAAGAGCATCAGTTAAAAAGATTTGCCCTAAATGTAGAGTAATAAGAAGAAAAGGAAAAGTAATGATTATTTGTGAGAATCCAAAACACAAACAAAAACAAGGATAGGAGATTATTATGGCACGTATAAAGAATATTGAATTACCAAAAGATAAAGCCTTATATATCGGGCTAACTGCAATTTATGGAATCGGACAAAGTACAGCAAAGAAAATTTGTAATGCTGTTAACATCGATCCAGAAATGAAAGTAAGAGATGTAACACCTGAACAAGAAAATGTCCTTCGTGGAGAAGTTGATAAATACCTTGTTGAAGGAGAATTACGTCGTGAAGTTCAAATGAACATCAAAAACAAAATGGAAATAGGTTCATACCAAGGTATCAGACATAAAAAAGGATTACCTGTACATGGACAAAGTACTAGAAGTAATGCCAAAACTCGTAAGGGTAAAGGTAAAGTAGTTGCTAATAAAAAGAAAGCTACTAAGTAATTGAAACGGAGGTTAAGAAAAAATGGCTTATAATAGAAGAAAAAGAAAAGTTAAAAAGAATATACCAAAAGCGCAAGCACATATTTCTTGCTCATACAATAATACTTTAGTTACTATTACAGATGATGCTGGAAATACAATAAGCTGGGCATCAAGTGGAACAATTGGCTATAAAGGATCTAAAAAGAAAACTCCTTATGCTGCTGGACTTGCTGCTGAAAGTGCTGGAAAATCTGCAAAAGACAATGCTGGAGTTATAACAGTTGATGTATTTGTTAAGGGTGTAGGAAATGGTAGAGAAAATGCAATCCGTGCATTACAAACTGCTGGATTAGAAATAGCATCTATTACTGATGAAACACCAGTACCACATAATGGTTGTAGACCACCTAAACGTCCAAGAAATTAACGAGTAATTAAGAGAGTGAGGATGAAATATGAATTTTGAAAAACCAGAATATAAAATTACTGAATATGTTGAAAGTAAACATTATGGAAAGTTTGAATTAGAACCTTTAGAAAGAGGTTTTGGAACAACTATAGGTAATGCTTTAAGAAGAGTAATGTTATCTAGTATGCCAGGAAGCGCAGTAACTAGTATAAAAATTGATGGAGTTTTACATGAATTCCAAAAAATAGATGGCGTAAGAGAAGACGTTATGAATATAGTTCTTAATATTAAGAACTTAGTTGTTAAAAATCATTCAACAGAAAAGAAAATCATGAGATTATCTGCATCTACTGAAGGCGAAGTAACTGCTGGAATGATTGAAAGAGATGCTGATATAGAAATAGTAAATCCTGATTTAGTTATTTGTAATTTAGTAAAAGGTGGAAAAATTGATATTGAAATGACTGTTGATAATGGTCGTGGATATGTTGATGCAAAAGAAAATAAAAAGTTATTGGGAGAAACTGTTGGTTTAATTCCAATAGATTCCAACTATTCACCAGTTGAAAAAGTTTATTTTGAAACTGAAAGTGCTCGTGTTGGACACAATGAAAACTATGATAAGTTAATCATGTATGTATATACTAATGGATCAATTACTCCAGAAGAATGTATGGCACTTGCAAGTAGAATATTAATTGAACATTTAAATATCATAGCTGATTTAAATCAAATTGCTGATATTACTGGAATCATAGCTGAAAAGAAAGTTGATACAATAACTAAGACTTTAGAAACTCCAATTGAAGAAATTGAATTCTCAGTTAGAGCATACAATTGCTTAAAACGTGCTGGAATTCATACAATGCAAGATTTAATTGATAAGAGAGAATCTGAAGTTACTAAGATTAGAAACTTAGGTAAAAAGTCATTAAAAGAAGTAATTGAAAAAGTTAACGAAATGGGACTTAAGTTCCGCGACTAATTAAATAAAGGAGGTAATACTGATGTATAGAAAATTAGGTAGAGAATCTAGAATTAGAAGAAGTATATTAGCTGGTATTACTAAAGACGTAATCATGAACGAAGCTGTTGTTACAACTGAAGCAAGAGCTAAAGAAGTTAGAAAGTTTGTAGATAAAATGATTACTTACGGAAAAGACGGATCTTTAGTAGCTAGAAGAAAAGCCCTTGCTTTCCTACATAATGATAAAGCAGTAGTTAGTAAAGTATTTAATGAACTAGCTCCTCGTTATGCTGAAAGAAATGGTGGATACACTAGAATTATTAAATTAACAGAAAGAAAAGGCGATGATGCCTTAACTGTAAGACTTGAATTAGTTGACTAATCAAGTCTTTTTTTGTTAAACTTTTTATGGTGAATAGAATGAATATATTTGAAAAAAAGCGTATTAGCTTCTATGTTGTCTTAATAAATATCGCCTTAATTTTATTTATGCTAACAGATGATAATACAGATTTAAGCTATGCAGTTACTGCAGGGATATCATCTATAATTGCAATTATTTTTAATACGGGCATTTTAATACATAGCAAAAATAAGACATTAAACGTCATATCTTTAGTTATTAATGTCTTAATATTTTTTGCTTTAATTATATATACAATAAAAAAATATAATCTTATCTAAAGAAAGTTAAAGTGTTATTTTGATTATTTTTAATTGAATAGTCTTGATTATTTACTTTATTAAGACTCTTTTTATTATCATTAGAAGTAGATAATTGTTTTGGCATTTTTAATCTCTTTTGTATAAAATTAAGAGCTGGATTAACTTCTTTTACTAAAGGTAAAGTTTTATTAACTATGTTAAGAATTTTCATGCCATTTTGCAAAATATAAGGTAAATTGAAGTTCATAATTACCACCTACTAAATTATATGTCATTTATATCAAAAATGTTTAACAAAGTATAAAATTATGTTATAATGATATCATAGTGAGATACTAGAAAGAAGGTGTCTAAGATAAATGGGGTTAGCAAGCGAAACACATGAACATAAGCAAGATAACTTTTTCTTGTTCTTTCCAATGTATGTCTGTTTAGGAATTTATTATGTGCTAAGAACGATTGTTTCTCCAATTTTATGGATATGGAATAAATCTTCAGACACTTTATATAATAGTGTTAATAAAAACGTTGAAACTAACAATCTTCGTGGCGCTTATATGACCGAAGAAGACAAAATTGCAGCAGAAGAGGCAGCAAATAAATCTTTACTTGATAATAGACCAATAAAAAAAGAAGTTAAAATAAGTGAAGCATTGATTAAAGCAAGAGAAAACTTAATTAATTCAATCGATTCTGGAGAAGAAATCCGAAATGATAGGCCAGTTACTTATCGATATACAGCTTTAAGCCCAGAAGGTAAACAAGTAACTAATATCTTTTATGCTTTTTCTAAAGTTGAAGTTTATACTTTCCTTGAAAATGAAGGTTATAAAGTATTTAAAATTGAAACATCAAACATGATTGAAAGAATGTATGGGGAATCATCATTCTTCGGAAAAAGAAAAATCAAAACAAAAGATATTGTATTTTGGCTACAACAATTATCTACATATTTAAAGTCAGGTATTCCATTAACAGATGCCATGCGTATTTTAAGTAAGCAAATGGGTAAAAATAAAAACATCAAAAGAACATTTGACTCAATTGTTTACAACTTAACTCTTGGAGAAAGTTTTTCTGTTAGTATGGAAAAGCAAGGAGATGCTTTTCCAAGCCTACTTATAAATATGGTAAAATCTGCTGAAGCAACAGGAGATCTTGAAGGAACTCTTGATGAGATGGCCGATTACTATAAAGCAACTGAGACAACTAGAAAAGAAATGATAAGTGCCTTAACTTATCCATGCTTAGTAATAGTTTTCTCTATTGCAGTAGTTATATTTATACTTTTATATCTTATTCCTCAATTCGTAAGTATTTATGAAACTGCAGGAGTAACATTAAATCCAATTACTTCATTTATTATTGTTGCAAGTGAATTTTTACAAGCAAATTTATTATATATACTTATAGTTATTGCAATATTTGTAACAGTAATAGTTGTATTATACAAAAATGTTAAAGCATTCAGGTATTTCATGCAAACTGTTTTGATGAAAATACCTGTAATTGGTAAGATTATTATTTATAAAGAAATGATGATATTTACAAAGACTTTCTCAAGTTTATTAAGAAACAATGTATTTATTACTGATTCAATGGATATTTTAGGTAAAATTACTTCTAATGAAATATATCGTGAAATAATGATTAACACGATTAACTATATAGGGCGAGGAGAAAAAATTTCTGCTTCTTTCCAAGGACACTGGGCTATTCCAGAAGTTGCATATTATATGATGGTAACTGGAGAATCAACTGGTGAACTTGCAGAAATGATGGGCAAGGTTTCTGATTATTATGCTGAACAACATAAGATGATAGTAGATTCCCTTAAGACTTTAATTGAACCTATTTTAATTATCTTCTTAGCCGTTGTTGTTGGTGGAATAATGATAGCTGTTATTGTACCAATGTTCAGTCTATATCAGGAAATACTTTAGTCACAAAAATATGGAGGTAACAACATGGGACTTATATATATATTATTATTTGTAACTGGTTTAGTATTTGGCTCATTTTTCAATGTTGTGGGCTTAAGGCTACCAAAAAACGAATCACTTATATCTCCTAGATCCCATTGTGTTAATTGTAACCATAATTTAAACTGGTATGAATTAATACCGGTTTTTTCTTATATATTTTTACATGGCAAATGCAAAAAATGCAAAACAAAAATATCGATACAATATCCTTTAGTTGAATTAGCAACGGCACTTTTGTTTGTTATTAGTTTCAAACTCTTTGGATTTAGTTATAATACACTTCTTTCTATTGTTTTATCATCAATTGTGATCATCACGATTATATCTGATTGCAAATATATGGTAATACTAGATGAAGTCTTAGCTTTAGGTGGAATACTTTCCCTTATCATTTTATTTTTTATGGGTGGTCTTACTTTTATGTTAAGACATCTAATAAGCGGGACAGTTCTTTTTATTGTTATGCTTTTAGTAAAAATTATAGGTGACTATGCCTTTAAACAAGAATCTCTTGGCTGGGGAGATGTTAAGTTAACCTTTTTAGCAGGTATGATATTAGGTTTTAAAATGGGACTTATTTATATATTTTTGGGAGCACTAATAGCTTTACCATATGCAATATATACTTCACTTAAAAAAAACGACAGAATGATTCCATTTGGGCCATTTCTTGCATTAAGTATGTTAATTATATTTTGGAATAGTAATTTATTTACATATTTAATAAATCTATTAATAGGAGTAAATGTATGAAAAAGAAGATATTATTAATAATTATTAGTTTATTTATTTTTACACCAAATGTCTATGGTTTATCAAAACTTAATAGAATGGATGTCAATATAAACATTAATGAAGAAGGATGTGCTTTAGTTACAGAAGAATGGCAAGTAACTGCTGGAACTAGTAACTATTATGAAAAAGTATTCTATGATATTGGGGATGCAAATATTACTGATATTAATTTAACAGATTTATCTGGACCTGAATATATATATTTAGATAAATACAATAAAGATAGAAATCTAGTTTATCATTACAGTGATAATAAAAGAATAAAAAAAATAATGATAAATACAAATAATAAAGCTACAACTTTAAGATTAACTTATAAGATTGATGGTATTATAACTAAGTATGACGATTTATATGCCATAAACTGGAATATCTTATCTTCTACTAATTCAATTGAAATAAGTTCTTTAAACGCCTATATCTCTGGTCCAGTAGAATTTAGTGAATCAAACATGGCTTTATATGGTATAGGTAAAAATATGTCTTGTGAATTCGAAAATGGTAAAATACATATATTTGCAACAAATTTAGTTTCTAAATCAAAAATAAAAATAATGGCATCTATTAATAATTATAAGTTCCAACATCATTTAACTACTCCAGGCACCTTCCAAGAAAATTATGAGAAATATAAATCGAGAACTCCCTTTCATGCTTATATTGAAGAGGTTCTAGATAATTTCTTTATAACACTTTTAATCGGTGTAACAATTATCTTCGTGATTGTTTTTATAATATATAAGTTAGTACATAAAGATAAGATAAGTTCAGATTATAAAAATATAAAACCTTATAATAAAAATAAAACAGTAGAAGACTTACAAACAGTTGCTTATAATGATGTAATACCATGTGATTTTAATATATATAAAATGTATTTTATTGCAAACTATTATCACGTAATAAAACATCGTTCTTCTTTAGTTGGTGCAATAATATTTAAATGGATTTTAGAAGGAATAATCTCTATTAAAAATGATGAAAATAAGTATTATTTACAAATAAGTCCTAACATAAGTTTTCAAAACTATCTAGATCAAGAGTTATACAATATTTTAGTCGCGTCTTCTAATAATTATATAATTGATAATAATAAACTAATTAGAAATGCTACTGAACACTCTAAACAAATTATTGATTGGTATGACTCTGTTGTAGCAGCATCTATAAAAGAAGAATATCTAAAAAGAAATATTAATGTAAAAAAGAATAAGATAATATTAAATAAAGTTATATATGATGAAGCTATAAAGATTCAAGGATTAAAAAAGTATTTACTAAATTTCAATCAAGTTCCAAGAAGAACTGAACTAACTGAAGAAGTATATAAATATACTCTTATATCATCAGTCTTATTAAGGGTAGATGAAAACCTTTATAAAGAACTACTAAGAAAAAATCCTGACAATACAGGAGCACTTATGTTAGAAAAATTCTCAAAAGTTAAATATATTTATAATAACATTTATTCAACATGTATTGAAGAATATAAGAAAGATAAACATAATAAAAGAGCTAAAGATAGATACAACCCAAACAGGAAGTAAAATAAACTTCCTGTTTTTTAATATACGAGTTTATTCAATAAATAAGATTTAAGAATAATATACTTTAGGAGGTGATTAATTTGATAAAAGGAATAGATGTATCTTCCTATCAAGGTCGCATTGATTGGTTAAAAGTTAAACCTTATATAGATTTTGCAATTATAAGATGTGGATTTGGTAATGATCTAAGAAGACAAGATGATGTGTATTACGAAAGAAATGCAAGTCTATGTGAGAAAAACAATATACCATATGGGGTATATTTATATAGTTATGCAACAAATCTAGATGAAGCAAGAAGTGAAGTAGAGCACACTTTAAGATTAATAAAAGGGAAAAGAATAGAGTATCCAATATTTTTAGATGTAGAATCAAAAAGACAATTAAGCTTAAGAAAAGAAGAACTAACTGAGATAGTTAAATATTATTGTGATGAGATGGAAAAGAATGGTTATTATGTTGGAATCTATGCAAGTTTAAATACATTTAGAAGCCACTTAAATTCACCAGTCTTAGACGCTTATGATAAATGGGTAGCCGAATGGAATGATGAATTTACTTATAAAGGATCTGCAGGAATGTGGCAACATACTTCCTATGAAGAATTAGCAGGAATTAAAGGAAGAGTGGATGGAGATATTGCATTCTATGATTATCCCAAAATAATAAAGGATGCAAATTTAAATCACTTAAATAAAAATAGTAAATATAAAGTAGGAGAAAAAGTCTTCGTTACAGGACCAGTTTATAAAGGATATGATGATGAAACAATAATAACTGAATTATGTGATAAAGAAGTAGTAATCGAAGGGTTAAGAGATTCTTCCAAGAATCCATATCGAATAAAAGATGGTTATATTAAAGAAAATGAAATATATAAAAAAGTATAATAAAAATAAGGAGTGACTAAAAGTGTAAACTAGCACTCCTTTTTCTTTTTATTAGGTAAAAAGTATGTTATCATAATAAATAAAAAAGAAAGGATACATCTTATGGGAACAGAACCAATTTATTTGTCATTAGCAGATTTTAATCAACTAGAAGCTCACATAATCGGGCAAGGTACAGATGGGGCTGTTTACAAGAGAAATCAAAAAGAACTTATAAAAATATATCATTCTAATTTTTATAGAATAATGTCTGCAATGGAAGGCATAAATAAAGATGAAGATATCAAAATATATAAAAAAGGAACTATTATAACTAAACCCAACTTGGCTTTTACTGCTTATGCTAGTAATAATATGGGAGATGAGCAACTTAGACTTCCAGTAAGTGAAGCTGTTAGGTATGCTATATCATGTCAAAAGAATATTACAATGACTAAATTACCTAAAAATATTGTTTATATTGATAAAATATTTGCAGGAATTCTTCTTGACAAAGTTAATGGAATTCAAATTCATAAACTTATAGGTTTACCTTTAAATTTAAAGAAAAAAATAATGTTAAAAATAATAAAGAAAGTAGTAGAACTACTTGATAATAATATTTATCATATTGATTTAAATAATTCACCGTTTTCTAGTAAATCAATTTATATAGATAGAGATGGAATACCTAATTCAGTTGGCCATTCTCATGTCTTAGTTGATCACAAGTTTGAACCACATCTAATAGATTTAGATGGTAAATCAACTATATATACAGAAAAGTATTCTAAGGAATATGAAGACTTATGCTTACAAGGTTTATGCCAATTACTTATTGAATTTCTTTTAGAAATTGATTTAGATGAACTTGAAAATTCGGGAGAAATAAAGTTGGATGAAATAGACGATTTAGGTATGTATACAATTAATGGAATAAGTCTTTTTGAAATTAATCAAGAAGAAGAAAAAAGAGCAATTTTTTTAGATTCTCTAGAAAGAGCTAAAGTAAAAACTGAATATATTGAAGCATTAAGTGAATACAAACTAAATATAGAGCAAATCGAGGATGTTGTAAAAACCTTAACTAGATAATATTTCTAAACTTCAATATTTGTAATATAGTTATGATATTATCAATGACAAATATAAGAGTTAAACTAATCGTGATAAATTTTGGTATTTTCTTTACTAACTTATCTGAGTACTTCTTTATTAAAAAGATATAAAGAAAAGAAAAACACATCCAACCAATAGAAGTTGGAATAGATATATATTTGTTAATATGAAGTGGGATATGTTCATAAGTCCATAAAGAATAACCATAAAGAAATGTAAGGAGTAACCCACCTACATATTCTAAAATTGTTAGTATAGAAAAAAGTAATATACCTAAAAGTATTACTTTTTTTATTTTAGATAATTTAAGTTTTTCAACTACACTGCATAGGAGTATAGTTATTACTACTCCAATACCATAAAACGGTGTCCACATAAGGTGTAAAAAACCACTTTCATTATGCATTTTAAGTACTAAGAAAATTATACTTTCAAAAAAATATCCAAATATAGAGAATATAAAAAAGTTATTTAAATAATAAAACATATATTTCACCTAACCTTATTTTTCTCTTATTATTAGATATAATACCTTCATATTTTGCGATATTTTAATAATGTGATATAATAACCTCATTAAATCAAGGGGAGATAATAATGAAAATTAAGAAATTAAGTGAATATACTGATGAAGAAATACGCAAAATGCTTATGTTTTGGTTTAACTATTATGGTAAAAAAGTTTACAGTTTTGATGAATTAGAAAAGTTTCATACTATAATCGATAGCTATGGTAAAACGATGTTTGGTGCTGCAGCGCTTTTATATAAAAAGGGTTTAGGTCCAACAGTTGTCTTAGACGCAATTCGTGGTGATATGAAAGTACTTGAAGAAAATATTAATGAGTTAAATACTATAAGTGCTAAAGATTTACATGATATTAGTTCTTCTTTTATTAGAGAAGTAGTAAGTAGTTATAATGCAGGAGAAAAATCTACTATGCCAAAAGAGGAGATGCTCTCTCAAATACTAAAAATGTTTGGAGTAGATATAAATGATGCTACTGTAATTGAATATTCAGCTGGATCTCCAACTTTATCTGATAGACTAGAAGAAATTGCTAAATACGTTCTTTTTAAAGATGACGAAATAGTTTATGGTATGCCAGATAAAAACTATGTAATAGAAGAATGTAACAAAGATGCGTTTGTTTTCTGTGCTGAAAGATTATCAAATAGAATAAATGATATACTTAGTATAGTTAGTGAGATTAAAATATCCAATGAGCCAGTATCTCTAAAAGAATTATGTCTAACTAAAGATAACAAAAAATGGACTAATAATACAAAAGATGTCGAATTTTTAGTATCGCTTTTATTAGCTTGTGGAATAATTAAAGAGACAAAAACTAAGGATGGAAATACTACCTATGTTAAAACAAATAAAGTTAAAAAGAAAATAGTAGGTAAAAAACCAAGTGAATTCCCATGTGTTAAAGGCTTCTTACAAAAGAAAATGGGAAAGAATTTAACTATTTCTGAAATAGTTGATTCAATAACAGAAGTAATTACTAAAGAAGCAAGGGAAATACTTGCCTTATTAGGATTTGAAATACACATAGAAAAAGGATCTCTTTCATTTTATAACTTAAATAATAAGGTTACTTATAAAGCTAAAGTAGAGTTAACACATGAAAAAATATCTTTTGAATCAGAAATAGATAATAAAATAGTTAATTATACCTTAGAACTTAAAGAAGGTAAAAATAAAGGAGATTTATTAACTACTGAAACTATATCTACAATGTCTTTAAATAAGAAAGATTCTTCATATGGAGAATATACTGTAGTTCAACTTGGAAATGATATTAATAATCCAAGTAAAATTTGCTCAACTAGTGTTAATTACTATAATTCGAAATCAGATAATAAAGTATATAAGTGTGCAGTTACCAATGATCAACTTTATGTTTCTATTGAAAGCGATATATCTTCTTTTACTAAAAATATAAAAAGAAGAAGTGTCTATTTTACTGATCCAATATCTGATAATGTATCTCCTTGTGCACTTTTGATTTCAGAAAAATCAAATATTGATGAATTAAATATTTCTCTTGATAGAGAAGAAGAAGATAGATTTAGTCATAATATAGATTCTAAATCTAAAGTTTATAGTGTTACTAGAGATGTAGCATCAAGTGACGAAGCTAAAACTATAGCAGTAAATTATTTAAGAACTACAAGAGTTAAAAATACCTGTAATCATGTCTTAGATGTCTTAGATAGTGTTATCCCAAATATAAAAGATTATATAAAAAATACTCACGCATTCTTTGAATATTTAACTGAATTAATGAGTACTGAGCCAGAAGAAACCTATGAGGACACAATAAATAGATATTCTATTAAAGAAGTTAATTTACCAAATGAAGGTAATACTGGAAAAAAGAAGAAAAGGAATGGAAAATAATTTCCATTCTTTTTATTTTAATATTAAGTAGAATGTGATATTATCAATATAAGTAAGGTTGTATGAGGTTTATGAAGAAGTTATAATCATTATTCTTTTAGCCTTAGAAAATTCAATTATTAATAAAATAAGAAATCGTAAATTAGATAAAATGTTAAAGAAATTTTAAATAAATAAAAAGGGGAAAATATGAAACGCATTATATTATTGTTGCTATTAATATTACCAATAAATATTTATGCAATTGAATTACCAGATAAGATGTATTCAGATAAAGTTTTAGTATATGATTTAACAGATGATAAAATTCTTTTAGAAAATAAAAGTGAAGAAATTGCATCTATTGCTTCATTAACTAAAATAGCAACTACAATCACAGCAATAGAAAAAAATTCCGATATAACCAAAAATATCGTTATCACTCCTGAGGTTTTTTTAGGACTTCCTTGGGATGCCTCAGTTGCTGGATTAAAAGTTGGAGATAATTTAACTATTGAAGATTTACTATATGCATCTATTCTTCCAAGTGGAGCAGATGCCACTCAAGCACTAGCTATTGCATCATCTGGTTCTGTCTCACAGTTTGTGCATGATATGAACTCACTTTCAACTTCTATTGGAGCTACCAATAGTTCATTTAAAAATGTAACAGGATTAGATGAAGATGGGCATAAAAGTACAGCCTTAGATATTTTAAAAATCTTAAAATATGCTTTAAAAAATCCACTATTTAGAAAGATATATTGTACAAAAGAATATACCTTAACTAATGGTAAAACTGTAAAGTCAACCTTAACTGGATATTCTAAAAATTTAAACTTAGATACAAAAAGAATTATTGGAAGTAAGACTGGATATACAAGTATTGCTGGTCTTTGTATTTCAGCTCTTACAAACATAAATGGACATGAAGTTATGATTATCACTCTAGGTGCTCCTCCAGTAATAAAAGAAGCCTATAATGTAAAAGACACCTTAAATCTAATTTCCTATTTAGATAATAATTATAAAGAAATTGATTTGATTAAAGAAAATGACTTAATAAAAACTATACCAGTGATGTTATCAAAAGAAGATAAATATAATATAGTTGCATCAAAAACTATAACTAAATATTTACCTATTGATTATAATAAAGATAATTTTAAAATAGTATATAATGGAAAAACTTCATTAACATTTAATAGTAAAGGGAAAATCGGATATATTGAATATTATTATGAAAATGAATTATTAGATAAAGAAGAAGTATTTATAAATGCTGAATTTAAAATTGACATTTTTAAAATAATTAAAAAATATTGGTTAATTCTTTTATTAATGTTAATCGGATTAATTATACTAATATATTTAATTATCACCTTAAATAAGGGAAGAAGAAAGTAATAATTACTTTCTTTTTATATACAAATTATATTCTTTAATGTATAATAAGAAAATATATATGAAAAGGTGATATCATGATAAAACCAAATAAAATAACTATAGCTGCTATCGTATTAACGGTTCTTGTTATTTCATCGACTTTATTTTATAAAAAGTCATTACTTGAAAATTCAGAAAAAAGTTATAGTTATAAAAGTATGTCAAATGAAGTAGGTATCTATATTGGAGAAATAAAGAGAAGAATAAAAGATATGGATAAATCATTTAATGATAATGATTATCTAATCACTTATAATGAAGATTCAAGTAACCCTTCTTCTCCAGTTATAACTTTGAACTACATAATTGATAATAGAATTGCAACAAATAAAAGTTATATAGTTTTAATCGAAAACAAAACAATAAAAGATATATATAAATCAACTAATGAAGAAGTAGATGAAAAAGAGTTAATTAAAAGAGTAGATAATTTTAATGAAAATGATAAAGAATCTCTTTTACTTGAACATCATTCAAACTTATTTAAAGAGAATAAAATACTTAACAAAGATAAAACAATTAATCAAAATAGATTTATATCTACTATTACTAAATATGAAGAAAAATATGTCTATGACTATAATACAAAAGAACTAGCTTATATCTTAAATATCTATCAAGATGATATAGAAGAAATTAAATTAATAATATCCTAAGATAGCTCTATTACTTGTTCTAATTTAACTATTATAGTATACTAATAAAAAGAAATATGGAGGATATATGAAAAAAAATATAAAACCTTTTATCTATATATTATTAGTTATTCTTGCAATAATTATATTAAGTTTTATTACAATTAAACAATACGAAAAAGAAAAAAAAGAACCTGTTTTAACTGAATTTGGTGATACTACTTTTGAATTTACAGGGGATTCTAATCATTACAAATTTGATAAAGGAATGGTATTTTTTAATGAGAATAAATTTGAATCTATTTATGATAAAAAGATTCTTATAAGTGAATTTGAACAAGTATCACTTATTGAAGGATTAACTTCCGAAAAATTAACTATATATTTTAATAATAAAGTATGGCATAAAGTTAGTAGAAAAACAAATTTAAATATTCTACATGAAGATATTAATGAATATAGTTTTGAAGAAGAAGTATTAAGATATGATAAAAAGAAAAAAGATACGGCTTTTTCAAATATTCGAAAAGAAGATTTCGTAAAATATTTAAAAATGGAAATGGAATATTGCACCTTAGAAGAGGGATGTAATACGGAAGTATTTACTATTAATTATTAAGTAGAATACATATTAGTAATATAATTAAAATAGGAAGTGACTATATGGATACATCTGATGAAATAAGAAAAAGATATGCAAGTGAAGCAAAGACATATCGAGAAGATGCATTAATAATTAATTTTGATGCTCCAAGATTATTTGAAAGTTACCTTGACATACTCAAAAAATATTATAAGGATCAAGATAGAAAACTAAGAGTATTAGATTTAGGTGCTGGTAATGGAATGTTAACTGAGCTCGTTTTTAGTTTTTATAAAAACGCTAGTTATACAATGTTTGATTTTTCATCGGGTATGTTAGAATCTTCAAAATATATATTTGAAGAAAATAAAATGAACATAGATGTGAAGCGAGTAGTAGGTAACTTTATAACTGATGAATTCCCAGATTCAGAATATGATCTTATAATATCTTCATATGCTCTTCATCATATAAGAACAGTAGAAGAGTTAAGAAGTGTTTATGAAAAAATTAATAATCATCTATCTAAACAAGGATTGTTTCTATGTTTAGATAACTATTTAGGAAAAAATATAGAGGAAAGAAAAGAACAACTAAAAATATCTTTAAAGAAATGGGAAGAAAGCTATAATAGTCGAGAAAAAGCTTCAGAATGGGGTAGTATTTTAGAGGGTGAAGATTCACCAGCAACTATAAAAACTATTATCTCCTTACTTAGCATGATGCCTTCATCAACACCACTTTTATATAATTTACCTGGGGTAATGGCAAATATCTATGGATTAACCAAATTAGATGAAGATGAATTAAAAAAATTAGACTTAGATTATTTAGTTAAAAGTTGGAAAGATAGAAATATATGCACACCAAATGAAAATGAATATTTAATTTCTAACTATAAATATGGTGAGTAATAAATTATATAATTATTTAAACAATCAAAAAGTTGACTAAGTGCACTTTAAATATTATAATAACTAGCCAAAAGGAAGTGCTTTATATGCCAGAAGTTGAAGATTTATTTGGAGCTATATGGGATATGCTTGATGAAGTTGATTTATATTTCCATCAAGTAAGAGACTTAAAATATGATAATACGTTTTTAGAATTTGCTACAAGTAAAGGTAAAAGAAATTATGATAAAATTATTCGTATCCTAAAATCAGTAACATTACCAGATCCCGACGAACTAATAACTAAAACTATGGAACTAGATGAGCTTAAAGCTTATTTAGGTGAATTATTGAGTATCATTTTAGGAGATGAATTTAAAGATGACATTTCAATTGCTAAATCTTTTGTAACTGCCAAACCATATCCAATACCAACAGATGTAAAAACATCTTATAAAGACATTGCTGGGATAGAGACTGCTTGTGAATTTATAGTATCAAAAAAGCATAACCCAATTCAGTTAGTCCAAATCGTAAATAGTGAAATAACAGTATTATTAAATCCACTTTATAGAGTATTTAATGAAACTATTTCAAATATTCACTATAAAAGATTTCCAGGAGTACTTGCATCATATATGGCAATATATGAACTTAGTACTATATTAAAAAAAGAAAGCATAATTAAAGATTTTGAAGACCATTACATATATCTAGATTCAGAATACTCAAAAGAACAAGGTAAAGAAATTGCTGAACAATTACCAAAAAATAGAAAGAATGAAGTATTAGAGCACAGTGAACATAATACTTTTGGCTATATACTTTCAGATATTTATAGCACAAATCTAATTGAAATGTACTTAACAGATAAAAAATCCTTTTTGGAAAAATATAAATCAATGCTAAAAGGAAATATATCAATTCCTGAATATTTTAACTACTATGGATTAGATTTAAGAAATAGGGAAGTTATTGAAAAATATCAAGATAAAATAACTGAAGTAGAAAAAAGATATCAATTAAAATAAAAAAACAAGGGTTTCCTTGTTTTTATTTGAAGTTAATCGTGTTATGTTTACAAAAATCACAAGAAGGTCCTAGTTTAATTCCATAACGAGAAACAATTTCCTCAGATTTAATTAGGACTTCTTTCATAAATTTAGGAGTAGGAGCGGAAATACTATCATCAATCGGAACATATGGAGATAAAACTGGAGATACTCCTAGATTTGCAAGATATTCAACACCACTCAGAGTGTCTTCCATACTTTCAATTCCAACAATTATACAAGATCTAACTTTTCCTTTACCAAATATTTTAACAGCTTCTTTCATAAAATAAGCATAGGTATCCTTACCAATTTGGTCTTTTGATTTTATAAATTCTTTTCTTAAGTTGTCATTAAATAATTCAATATTAATAGAAAGTCCAGATATATTCCACGATTTCAAAATTTCTAAAAATCTTTTATAGCCATCATTATTATTTTCAGATGGTGTTAATCCTCTAGGTACAAGCATAACATCAATTTCATACATTTTTCCATATTTTTCTCCAAAAAGCTTATAGACATTATTTAAATAAGTGTAGTCTTCTAAAGTTCTTCTTGGAGTACCACCAGAAATTAAGATATGACGAAATTTAGAATTCTTTAAAGCAAAAGAAAATGCCTCATCTAAATCATCTATTTTCTTTTTAGAGTAAAAACTTTTATTAAGATCACAGAACTTACATCTAAATGTACATCCTTCAATCGGTTGAATTCTTAATCTGTCACCATGAATATTTAATAATGATGTAATTAATTCTCCATCCTTTAAGCATTCATTATCTAAAGCAAACTTTTCTTGCTGAATAATTGTAAGTTTTGTAATAAAAACATTATTTTTAAATAAAGAGTATGAAGAGCCATCATAATCTATTAAATAAAAACTTTCTTGATTTAGTGGAGCATTAACATAAACTTCATTATTTAAAATTAAATATAATCCTTTAGTAGTAATATAGTCATTTTTATTCACATGACCATCTTTATCATGTCTTAAAGAGTGATAGCATTTATCACTTAATCGTATACCATAATAAAATATTTCTAATTTTATTTCATAAAGTTCCATATTTAATCAAATTCTTCCTAACAAATAAAGTTATTTAACAAGTACATTATACCATATATTTCTAAATAAAAAAGAGAATTAAAATTTATTTAATTCTCTTTTTGTTATTTTAACATATTTTCGACTACTAAAGTTCGTCTAGCTTGCTTTTTAGTTAATCTATCATCTATTAGTAAGCCTAGATCACGTAACTCATCATAAGTATAATTAGTTTTTATTTCTTTATCTAAACCATTATTTTCTAAACACTGTTCTAATGGAGTAATATATATATTTTTATCTTCTAGGTTAGTATATGAATTATTTTTATTTACTCTTTTAACACATGCAATAACTTTGTTATCTTGGTTAGTTATGAAATAGTAATTATCATCGAATTCACTTGCAAAGTCAGTAATTTTATAAACTCGATAATTACCATAAGATGTATAATCTCTAAAAATAAGAACTTTATTACTCATATTAGTTAAACTACATTGATTATCTAAAGTGTGAATGTCTTCTAACTGATAGAAGTCTTTAGATTTACCTAATTCAGGAATAAAAGCATTCCCATTATAACGTGAATCAAAGAATACCATAACATTATCTAATATTTCTTGATTGTTATTGGCAATATTAGCATAAACGATAGCTTCCTTAGCAGCATCACGCATTTCATCATCTATAAAATTTTTAAAAACATCTTTTAAAGTGTTAGACATCTTAATGCTATCTACTAAATTATAATAATATCTTGTCGGTATTTCACATATAAGTTTTTGTATACGAATATATCTATAATAGAATTCTAAGTTTTCACTTTCTTGATTAACACATTCACTTGTGTCTACTTCTTCATTAATATAGTTTTCTATTTTCTTTTGAACTTCATCTAGTTTATCATCAGAATAGGCATAACTAGTAGTAGGTTCTGTACTTGCAAGTACTAATGCTAAACTAAGAGCAGTTAATATATTTTTCTTTTTCATGCACTTTCTCCTTTTTTACTTATGCTATTTTAATATTTTTTTTCAGATTATGCAATAGTTTATATTTTATAAGTAAAGTACTTGATGTAAAAACAAATGTACGATATAATATTAACTATGAAAAAGAAATGCTCTTAAAATTAATAAATATGTATTGAAAATAATTTGTGATTCAAAATAATAGCGATTAGATAAATAAAAGAAGTATAAAAGGAGGAGTAAAGATGTTTAAACTTGTATCAAAATATAAGCCAAGTGGAGATCAACCAGAGGCAATTAAAGAATTAGTTTGCGGAATTAAAGAAGGAAAAAGGGATCAAGTTTTACTGGGTGCAACAGGTACAGGTAAAACATTTACAATAGCTAATGTAATAGCTAAAGTTAATAAACCAACTTTAGTTTTAGCTCACAATAAAACTCTTGCTGGGCAACTTTATTCTGAGTTAAAAGAATTATTTCCAGAAAATCATGTTGAATACTTTGTCTCATACTATGATTATTATCAACCAGAAGCT
>CAZWST010000028.1:0-21785 GCA_964636965.1 uncultured Muribaculaceae bacterium | reverse complement strand
CTCAAGGAATGTATGTACTTACAACTAATGGTGGTGGATGTGTAGTAGATGCAGTGTCGCAAGTAAGTGCTGGAGATAATCCACTAATTGCCGTTGCTGTAATGAAGAAAAACTATACTAATGAACTAATGCATAATAATGATTATTTTGCTTTATCTGTTTTAGCAAAAGATGTTAATCCAGAAATAATTAAAACTTTTGGTTTAAATTCAATGCGCGATATAGATAAATTTGCAAGTGTTAAAACTAGTGAAGTAGAAGGCTTAAAAGTAATTGATGATTCACTTGGGTATATGATTTTAAAGAAAATTGATACTATTGAAAATGATACTCATACTTTATTTATCGGTGAGTTAATCGAGGCTGATTTATATAAAGATGAAGAAGCTATGAGCTATGGATATTATCAAGAGAATAAAGATGATTTAATGAAGGTTACAACTGAGGCAGGGAAGACTGCTTGGGTATGTAAGATTTGTGGTTATGTTTATTACGGTGATGAGTTACCAGAAGATTTTAAGTGTCCAGCATGTGGTGTTGGCCCTGAAATGTTTGAAAAAAAATAAATTATAGAAAATGCACATGTTTTGTAGTATACTTAGTGTGTGCAATTTTATTGTCTCATAGCCAAGCGGTAAGGCATCAGGCTCTGACCCTGACATTTCGTAGGTTCGAATCCTACTGAGACAACCATATTTAAATAACACACGACAGTGTGTTTTTATTTGACAGTGATTTTTTCTTATGTTAAAATTAGATAAAATTTTTGAAAGGAAGATTGTTATGTTTAAATTTTTTATGGTACATCATCATAATAATCTGCACTTGTTAATACGACATTAAAAAAAATTGTTGTAGGTACAAGTGCTATTTGTGGTGCTTGTATCTAGTATTTATAAAACTAAAATGCTATACAAGTATCATGTATAGCATTTTTTAATGAAATAAAAATAGAAAGAGAGATAAGTTTATGAAAAAATATTATTATGAAAGTAAAAACAATTATGAAGATGAAATAAAAGGAAAAGATGGACGTATAGTTAAATTTAAAACTGTAAGCGTATATGGATCGGGAGAGGCCTATTATTTTAAAGATTATGCCTTAAGCAGACAATTTACTACAATATCATATAGATTATCTGATGGTGCTTTAAAAAGTTGGCCAATAGTGAAATGGATTGTTTCATATGATAGTGAAAACGATGCATTGTTGATTGAAGATTATATAGAAGGTATAATAGTTGATGAAGGGTTTGATGAAAATCCACTTGTTTCAAGTATTTTTTATTATATTTCACTAGATGGAAAAATCTTAAGTGGTGCCTATAATGATATCACTAATAAGATTTATCCCTTAGATAAGCTAGAAGGAAAAGAAATATATCCTAATTTTGAAAAAATGTATCTTCAAACTAAAGCATCAATATCAAAGTCTGTAAGTGAAGAATTGAAAAGTCGTCGTCTAAATGTTACGTATAATAAGCTAAGTATGTTAAAAACTAAAGAATAAAGATGATATAATATATATTATAAAGGAGTTTATTATGGAATATATTAATAAAAGTAATATAAATGATTTTTTACAATTATATCATTATCTACATGATGCAACTATAAAAAGTGTATTATATGATGCAAGTGATGCTCGAGTTGATATGAATATTAAAGTGTTTTGGAAAGGTGAAGTTAAATTAAAAGAAAATAATACCTATGAATCTAGTAATATTTTACTTAAAATGCATTTTTATGATGTTGAGAAATTAAAGATACAAGAAATGTTTTCTTATGACTATATAGATGATATAAATATAGATTATGTTATTATTGATAATAAAGAATATATTAAATTTGAAGATATTGATAATAATCTTATAGTTATTTCCAATGAAATTAGTTATGAGGAAGAAATATATGAAATATAATTTAGAGAGATTTATTGAAGCTCAAGATGGTGTTTATGATACTGTAAAAAGTGAAATATTATCTGGCAAGAAAAAGACACATTGGATGTGGTTTATATTTCCTCAAATAGTTGGATTAGGAGAATCTGATACAAGTAATTATTATGCTATTAAAAGTTATGATGAAGCCTTAGAATATTTAAAACATGAAATACTTGGGGAAAGATTAATTGAAATAACTAGTATTCTATTAACATTAGATAAAAGTGATCCAGAAAAGATTTTTGGTAGTATTGATTCTTTAAAGTTGAAGTCTTCAATGACTCTATTTTATCTGGTTTCAAATAATTTAATATTTAGTAAAGTAATAGATAAGTTTTATGATGGAGAAATGGATGAAAAAACAATTGAAATATTGAATCAATTGAGTGGTAATAAAAAACTTAGGAATCTAAAAAACTAGTATTGCTAGTTTTTTTCTTTTATTTTATAATGTGATTAAGAAATGGTGATGAATATATGGAAAAGTTTGCAATTATTGAAATAGGCAGTAATAATACTAAGACACATGTATATGAAGGTAGTAAAGTATTATATGATCATACTACTACTATTGAATTTAAAAAAAATTATCAAAATGAAGGATTAGTTTTAGAAGGTGATTTAGAAAAATTATATAAGGAGATCGAAGGTACTTTAGAATATACAAATAATATTCATGTATATGGATGTAGCATATTTAGAAAATTAAAAGAAGATGAACTTAAGAGTATTAATGACAAATTAAGTGATAAATATAATGTTGCTATTAAAGTTGTTTCTCAAGAGGATGAAGCAGCTTATACAGCAAAAGGCTGTTATCAAAATATAAATTATGATGGTTCTTTATGTGTATTTATTGGTGGAGGCGGATCCATTGAATTAATATTTGTTAAGAATAAAGAAGTGTTTGGCACTAAGTATTATAACTTTGGTGTAGTTGATATCACAAAAAAGTTTGAAGATTTAAAGGAAGATAAACCAAAAACTACATTTGATGAAGTTACTGAATATGCTAGGTCACTTGTTGGTGATATTGAATATAAAGCTGATGTTATTGCTTTATGTGGAGGAGATCATTTATATTGGTTTAATAATGCACTTTATAAAATGGATGAAAATACTTTATATGAAAGTGATCGTCAAAAGTATATGATTCCAGTAGATAAAATTGATTTATATGATCATGATATGATGGTATCTTCTTTAGATAATGTAAGAAAGAGAAGTGATAATCCACTTTGGTTTGATGGATCTCGTGCAATGAGAATTATTGCAAATGCGATAACACATGAAATAGGTGCTAAAGTAGTTATACCTACTAATATAAATATGGAAGATGGCTTAAAGTCATCATTAGAAAAAAGTTATGAATAATATAATAAGTTTTCCTGAAAGTGAATATAATGCTTATAAAGAAAGAATTGATAAGAATCTAATTATTTATACAACACGTGTTTCTTTAGAAGTTAATAAGTATAAATTAGGTTGTATTTATGATTCTTGCTTTGGAAGTTTAAAAGTTGTTTATTTTAAACATTTTGAAAAGTTAGAAGATCACCCGTTTTATGATGAATTAACAGAAGAGCAAAGAAATGAGATAAGTAAGTATATAAATGAAAATGGTTTTGATCTTCTAGGTCTTATAAAAGAGTGAATCTTTACTAAAATTATTTGAGGTGTTAAAATAGTTCAACAAATGAGGGATTACTATGGAAGATGATATTGTTACTTATATGGAAAACACAATTAAAGGTTTGGAAGAAATAAAAAGAAATTCCAGTTTTTTTCAAAAAAATGAGGAATTACTAACTAAACCTTTATCTGATTTGTTTATTAGGTATAATTTATCTATGCCTTCTATTCCTTATGAATTTATAATGCGACTTCACAAATTAAGACCTAACAGAAATATTTATGTTTTTGATGTGCTTGATATAAATAACACTAAAGGACGTTATCCAGATGGTATGGATAAAAAGAAGTATCTTGATTTTTTAGAGGAAATGAATGCATTATTAAAGAATGTTGATTTATCTACAAGTATGCAAATGAGTCAAGAACAAAGAGAATATTTTGATAAAGTAGTTAGGTCAAGAGAAGAAAGTATTCCACCTACTATTAAAGAACATTATATATGGCATTCAATTATTCGTGATATAATTTACTCTTATCTAACTGATGCAGTACGTGAATATTTAGAAGATAAGCATGCTATATTAATAGAAGAACTTACATCTTATGTTTATATGATGTGTGAAGGAAAAAGATTAGATGATGAAGCAATAAAGGATCATATAAGAGCCTATTTAGCTACTAAAAATTTACAACTATTTAATCTTCGTGAATTTAATTTAGTAGAAATTGAAGTGACTAAGAAGAAAAGGAGAAAATAAAATCTCCTTTTATTATTTTTTATAATATGGTATTATAATGTAAATTTTTTGGAGGAAACTATGGAAATATATGAACATGGTAAAAAAAGAGAAACTATTCTTGATGGTGGATATGAATATCGTGAAACATTATGTGATGAAAATGGTGAAATTTTAAAATATTTTAGTATGTGTGCTTATTCAGATTATTCATTTTATTTTGTTAATGCGAGCAGAGAACCAAATAGAATTATTGTTGAAATAGACTCAGCATTCTATCAAGCATTTTTAGGCCTTTTAGAAGGAATCAGTGAACTAAGAATCAATAGTGATTTTTCAAAGCGTTTTATTGAGTTTAAAATGAATGATGATAAAGAAATAGAAATAATTTGCCATTTGTTGGATTCTGAAATGGATGGCTCCATTGAGGTTAAAAATATAATGCACGATTTTAGAAGTCAAGCTGATAATCAAAATACAGATATAAAAGCAAGATTAAATAAATTTTTTAATGTCTTATTACAAATTAAACAAGATGAAAAAATAGAAATGAGTAAGAAAAAAGAATTATAGAGAAGGGATTATATGTGGTGTGATTTATCTGAAAAAGAATTATTAACTTTTTTAAGAGATAGTATAAATTTAAATAATAAAAAGTGGAAGCATCGATTTACTACTAATTGTTATGCTTTTTCTTTAGGACTTGATGTTAGAGAATATAAAATTATGCCATGTGCATATATTCCAGGTAATATTGGAAATTCCAATGAAAAGATTCAATTTACTCATTGTTTTACTTATCAGAATTTAATAAATAATTTATATGATGATTTACTTTTTATGCGTATTCATTTTAGGGAGATTAATCCTTTGGATATTGTTGATGAAGACGAATGGAAAATAGCTCTTTTGACAACTTGTTTAGCTTATGAAGATTATATAGAATATTTAGAAGACTTTCATTTCTTAAGGGCAGGAAGTGATGGAATATGGTATCACAAGCCAGGGTGGTATAGAGGTATAAGTAATAAGGATTCTAATAAAAAAGTTATAACTGATCCAAGACAGTGTTATATAAAAAATATGGATTATAAAATGAGTTTAGCACTTAAAATGAGGTGATATTATGTTACTTTATAAAAAAGATAATATAAGTATTTCTTTAATAGAAGAAAGCGATATTGAAGAAGTATTAAAGTTATTTAGTGAAAATAATTTTAATGTTACTCCTGATACAGGAATGAAGCCAACTAGTTATCAATTTGAAGAAGTAATAAGAGAAAATATGAATAAAGAAACTAAAAAGATAGAAACAGTTTTAGTATTAAAAAGTGATGACGCAGTGATTGGGTATTTATCTTGTTTTATCGATTATTCACGACTTACTCTTGGACATATTGCTGTAAATGAGGCTTACCAACACCGTGGTTATGGGTGCCTTCTTACAATTACAGCAATGCATCTTGCTTCTTTAAGTAATCGTGACGTTGATTGTATATGTTATCACAGAAATAAATATCTAAAATCTTTAGGATTTGAAACAGATGATGATATATTTTATATTTTTAGAGGAAGACTTGATGTAAAGATTGGTACCCCTGATATTTTTATGAGTATAGAGGAATACAAAGAGATGAAAAAAAGAGAAAGTGAAAAAGAAGTAGAGGATTATTCTAAGTTTTTAGATTCAGATATTGGAAAAATGTTACTGAATTTATAAATTAATTTTGTTATAATATTTATGAGGATGTGAAAACATGAAAAAGAAAATTATTTTAGATGTTGACGAAGTAATCTGTTTTGGAGGATTTTTAGATGCTGTTAATGATTTTTTAGGAACTAACTATGTTATAGATGATTTTACTGATTACTATATAGATGAGGCAGCAATTCCTGCAAATAGAATGGATGAATTTAATAAATTTATTCAAGGAAGAGATATGTATAAAAATCCTCATATTTTACCTAATGCGATTGAAACAATAAAAGAATTAAATGAAATTTATGATATATATATTTTATCTTCATGTGTTAATCCGTTTGATGTAAATGGTTCTGGTAGATTATTTCAAGATAAATATAATTTTTTAATTAATCTTTTACCTTTTATAAATCCTAAAAATATAATTTTAACTAGTGCAAAACATTTATTTAAGGCTGATATTCAAATAGATGATTGTCTAACTAATTTTAGTGATGAAGTTCAAATGAAAATACTTTTCCCATCTTACCACAATAAAACAATAACTGATGAAGAATTAGCCAAGTATGGTGTTATTCGTGCTGGATTAGATTGGCGCATGGGTTGGGATAAAATTAAAGATATATTACTTAAGTAAGTCACATATGTGGCTTATTTATTTGCAAAAAAATATATTATTTTATATAATACCTAAGCAAAAGGGAGTGGTATTTATGAAAAAATGTATTTCATTATATAACCATAATTTAAAGTTTGACTGTTAAACTATTATTAATAAAATAAGAAAGGAAATGGTTAAACCAACACATTATGATATAATTTTACCTAATGAAGAGGGAAGAAAGTATACAAAAAGATATAAACAATATACGTATTCAGACATAGAAGGAAAAGATGGAATAGAGGGTTATGAATTAAATAACTTTGGTTGTGGCATTATGTCTTTTTCAACTATTATATCAAGTTTAGGATATGATTTTGATCCGGTAACATTAGCTCGTATTTTACTTTTAGATGAATTTGGTAATTTGCTTGATTTTTATACTAATAAAGATAAAGGAAGATTGGGTCTTACGACGATAAGTTTTATATATCTTTTACAAGAGTTAAAAAATCGTTATAAATTAGAACTTGAATATGAATTAGTTAAGATAAGTTACATGCATCCTGAATTAAAAAAAGAACAAATACTTGATATGATAAGTAATGAATTTATGGCGCTTATTTTAGTTGGTTCTAATGGAAGGAAAAATTTTCCAGCAACATTTTCATCTTATGGACATTATATAGCCTTAACAAGTGTTAATAAGAAAAAGCATGAATTTTATGTTGCTAATCCAAATAAATTGGGAGATACCCAAATAGATTCAACCTATTCGTATGATGTTATCTTATCTAATATGTATACTAATACTTTTGATTTTCTAATGGTAAAGAGTTTGAAGCAAAGATGAGTCTTTGCTTCTTTTTAGATAATATGTTAAAATATGTACTTGAATTTGAGGGGTTATTATGTTAATTAATAAGGAAGATATTCCTAGTTTAGATTCTTATATTGAACTTTATAGTGATTCAAAGCATCACGTAGAAGATTTTTATACTGATGAATATAAAGAGTACATGAATAGATATTTAGATGAAGATGAAAATATGTACAATAAGGCTTTAAAGAAACAGACAGTAGTTCATAAAAATAAATGTGAGATATTAGGGTTAGATGAAAGTGCATCAGAAATATCTCATCATATAGATGTCTATTATGATGCTTATAAATTACCTAAGATGTCAATAAAGAGTGGGGAATGGGATATTTTATTTAATACTATTTATGCTGAATTTAAGAAAAGAGAAATATCAACAATGTTTCATTATTTAGTCTCTATTTTTATAAGAAGTGTACTTGCGCAAGTATTAGTTTCAAAAAGAGAAGAATTATCACTTGAAGTAATACTTTCTTATTTATCTGTTTTGGGTGATATGGTTGCTTATTATACACCAGAGAAATTTAGTAGTGAAGAAATAGATGATTTAAAAAATAAAATATTAAAAGAAGCTAATGGGTTACATAAGGTTATTAAATCAAGAAAAAGTAAGATTGTTAGTATTAATGGATTTCAAACTAAGAAGGCTTTAAAATAAGGAATACATTTAAGTATTCCTTATTTATTTTTTATAAGTGTTATATCTTTTCCATTCTTTTTGGCAAGCTCTTATGTATTTTTTAGGTTTAAGTATAGTTGCTCCATTATTTAAAGCAGACTCTTCAAAATTTGTCTCAAATACACTTCCATAATTATAAATTGTTTCTTGATTTATATCTGATGCATCACATTCTGTAATAATTCCTTTTGCGTTTACTGACACGATTGGTCCGATGAAACAACGTCCGTTTTCATCATACTTTTTATCCTTGTTTATATATGTAATATATTTTTGTGGTGGCTTTAAAGGCACAGTTAAACTTTTATCTAAATTAACTGCATTACCCTCACGGAAAAGTTTATTAGTTATTCCTCTTAAACTATAAAAGTATTTACTTTCCATATATTTTTCTATGTTTTCCATATATTCCTTAAACAATCCAAGTTTTTTCATCTCTTCAATATGATATATGTCACAGGAAATACCTAAAAAAGCATTAATTTCATCCAATTTGATATAGTCACTTATTTCTTTTAGAAGTCTTAATAATTCTTCACTGTAGTTTGTTCCGTTAATTGTTATCGTAAATTCCTTTAAAGGTATATGATTTTTGATAATATAATCTATGATATATTCCATTCTATCAAGGGCAAGAGTAGCTTCTCCTCCGCAGATTGTAAGACAGTTTATACTTCTTATTTGATCTAGTGTTGCTTTAATAACTTCATCACTCATTTTTAAATTTTCTTTTTTTCCATGTAAGCAATGTTTACAATCTAGATTACAAAGTGTTGTAATAATCATACCTAACATTTCTAATGAACATTTTTGCATATTTATCACCTGTGGAAAGTATTATAACATATTAGATATAATTTAGTTATTTTTTATGTTATAATTGATATGTTAGGAGAATTGTTATGGGAGTATTTGATATTAAAACATTTTCATACGAAGTTAAAAATGGTGCTATATGTGTAACACATGAAAATGCTAAATATATTAATGAAGAAAATATAGTTTCAAATACAGGAATTAGTCTTAATCTTTTAAAACTTATTTTAGAAAAAGAAGATGTATTTAATTATACTGTTTTAGTATTTTCTGGAAACTTAAAAAACTTTCAAATACTTCAAAATCCGAGTAGCGATTATGCTTTAAGATGTTATAAAACTAAGAAAAGAATTTATAGTGCTTTTGTTGAAGCTTTAAAATTAGGAGTACTTGAGTTAGATGATACCACTCGCGGAAGATTAAAATTACTAAAAGAAATGAGTGATATTTCTTATTATGAGCAAGCAAAAAAAGAAGAAGTATACGAACTTAATATAGAGGGAAATGATTATAAATTTTCAATTAAAGATTTCTTTTCTCTTTTGAAAAAAGATCATCTAGAACTTTCTAATATGTTAGAAAAAGAAGAATTAATAAATGGTATAAAGAAAGAATATTATTTATACGCTTTAAAACGTTATTTTACTAGTAACTATTTAAAAAATAATTATAATTTTGATCAAGTAATGAAAAAGAATCTTGAAATTATTAATTATGATACTTATGTTGATACTTTTGCAATAAATGTTAAATTCGAAAGTGATAAACTTTTAGATAAAGTTGTGATAAATCCCGAACTTGAAGCCTACATTATGAATGGAGTTAAAGAATCTTTTTCAACACTTGAAAAGTGTATATATATTTATTTAAAGCTTTGTAAAATATTAACTTATGATGAAGAATTTTATGCTGTTCATCAAGAAGGAAAGACAGCTGAAAAGCATAGGAATATTGAATATATTTCACATATATCTTTAACAAATAATTCAGTTGTATGTTTTGAATTTAGTAAGATATTTGCTTATTTTTTAAAGAAACTTGGAATTACTTCTAAAAGTGATGGACAAAGATTATATGGATATGGGCATGATAATGTAGAATTTAGGTGTGGTAAATTTATAATACTTGCTGATGCACTTACTTCCATATTTACAGGAGATTTATTTAGAATAAAATTAAATCAAGAGCCTATTGGTTTATTATGTTTCAATAAGAATAAGAATTCTCAAAAAGAGTTTGGACAAACAGTAAAAAAAGTCCTTGAATATGTTAAAAATGAAGATGCGTTTGAATATCAAGAAGCTTTGAGTGCTTACTCAATTGATGACTTACTAGCTCAATATCACAAGTTAACTGATAATTATAAAGAGATTCCTATTGAAGAAAGAGTAGATATATTATTAGAAAAAGTTAATTCAATAAAATCTTTAAAAGGAATTGATATGTATTCTTATGTTATGTCTTTAGGGAAAATTTGTTTTTCAGAAGAAGAAAGAAAAGAAAATATAACATTTGAGATAGTTAAAAATAATCAATCTAATGAAGAAGGAAAAGATGCAATGCCGATTGGAATACTTGTTTTAAATGTTTCTGGTTTTGCTCAAAATGCTTATGAAAATAATTATTATACTTATTCACCTCATGAAGGAATTAAGCAGATTTCTTATTATGTGTTAAAAGAATATTTTGATAAATCTATTTATGAGGCAATTGATTCTAATAGAGGATTAACAATTCCAGGTATTTGTGGAGGTAAGGCGTTATGATTGATAAGTTAAGAATGATAAATGATGATATATTAAGTACTACTAAAGATGAGAATGTTTTAAATAAACATACAATTATTAAAACTATTCTTTTAGATGATAATTGCTTCTTTAAAATTGGAATAGAAGATGCTTACGCAATTTTAAGAGATTTGGGAATACCAGAAAGTGATTTAAAATATTTATATTTAAAATTAGTAGATGTTAAGGAATGGAGAGATTAGTTATGGAATATTTAGATATTTATACTGAGAATGGAGAATTCTTAAGAAAAGAAGAAAGAAGTATCGTGCATCGTGATGCTTTATGGCATAAGACAGTACATTGTTGGCTTTATGATAAGATGGGTAATATATATTTTCAAATAAGAAAAAAAGAAGGAAAGTTTTATACTACTGCATCAGGTCATATTCAAGCTGGTGAAACTGTACCTGAGGGATTTAAAAGAGAAATCAAAGAAGAAATCGGGATAGATGTTGATATTAATAATTGTACACTTGTTGATATTGTAAAATTTGTAATGGATCGTGATGAAGCAGATGGAAGTGTTTTCCGTGATCGTGCATTTGCAAATGTCTATGTATGTGATTTTGAAGAAGATATTTCTTCATTTGATTTTGATTTAAACGAGATTAGAGGTCTTGTAAAAATGAATGCTAGGGATGTACTTGATATTATACAAGGAAAGACTGATACTATTAAATCTACATATATTACTTTAGAAGATGGGTACTATAAAGCTCATGAAGAAGATGTTACAAGAGATAACTTCTTAGTAAATCCCGGTGAAACTATTGAAGGTAAATATGGAGATGTTACAAAAAAAGTAATAGAAATTACTTCATAAAATGCTTATTTGATGGCATTTTTTTGCAATTAGTATCAATTATGTGATAAAATATAAAAAGTTTATTAAAGGGGGACTTTTTATGATTAATAAATTGAAACAAGAATATAAGAAAAGAAGATATGAATATTATAAAAATTATATAATTGAATTGTCTAAAAAAACTGAATCAAAAAGATTTCCAATTGGTAAAATAATAGATAAAGAAATGTTTATGGAATCTTTAGATAAGTTTTCACTTGCAAATAATTTAGAAGATATTTTGCCTGATATTGCTAAAGCAGTTTATTCTTACTGGGATTCAGAAAATATTGGTGAAAGTAAAAAAGGAAAGAGTAAAAAGATAAAGAATCTTTATAGTTTAGCTTTTTCTCTTAATGTAATTCCTTTTGCCCAAGATTATCGAGATGAATTATATGACCTTAATTTACTTAGAAATTTAATTTCATTTTTAGAAGGAACTAAAGACATAGTTTTTATAGATTTTGGTGATTTAGAGGAACTAATGGAAACTTTACCTCTTAATAAAAATGAAAAAGCTGATTTAATGATTGAAATAATAAAAAAAGATGAGCAATTATTTAAATCGGGAAACTATGATATTCCAGTAAATACGGAAGCTATATTAGATGCAACTAAAAATCCTTTAATCGTATTCATAATTGAAGAATTAGTAAAATTTAACGCGATTGATTTTTATGAAATTTTAAATGTGCCTTTTTATAAAAAAGTAAAGAAGGCTGTAGATAAGGTTAAAGAGAATAATCCAATTGATGTATCGTTTATTGAAACTAAGTGTTTAATAATTGTATCTTTATTAGATAAAGGAAATATTTTTGATGATATTGTTAAAGAACAATTGCTTTCTTGTCTAGATTATTTGGGTTGTTCCTATGTTTATAAATATTTAGTTGCAAAAGAAATTAAGGCATCTAAAAAAGAGAGTACTCCTTTACAACAACAAAGAATAACAAAAACTGAAAGGAATCAAACTCCTCAAGTGGATTTGATGCCTAGAAAAGAGATTAATTCTATTTTAAGAAGTGTTAAAGAAGTATATGATTTTGAAAATGATATTTGTTTAAAATTATTATCAATGGATGAAATAATTTATTATGTTTCTTGCTTAATAAAAATTAATGCTGATGAAAGTGTTATTGAAAGATTTATTCGTACATCAGAAAAGTTATTAAGACAAAATCCAATTGGTGCTTATTTTCAAATGTTAGATAAAATGCAGAGTGTATTATCTAAAGATTATGAAGTAAATTATATGGATGAAGTAGAAAATTTAATAAATGAATTATATAAAAATTCTTCTAATGAAGAAAAATGTGTTGAAATAATTGAAGAGATAGATAATTATATTAAATTAATTAATAATTCGTTTGGAAATGATTATTCGTATGAAATTTCTAAAGCAAAGAGATTAGTGGATGGTGTTTAATTAAATGAAAGCAAAAAGAGTATGTGATTTTTATTGTTTAGCAATTAGATTAAAGGATGTAATTAGGAAAGGTTTTATTAATGCCTGTGTAAAAAAAGAAAGAATGGAATCAGTTGCTGAACATGTCTATGGCACATTAAATCTTGCAATTGCTATATATTATACCTATAAACCAAAGAATATTGATTTATCTAAGGTATTATTCATGCTTGCAATTCATGAGCTTGATGAAATATGTATTGGAGATGTTGCTTTAACAGATACAAACTATGTCGATGCTAAAAAAGCTTCGCGCGATGCTGTTATAAGTGTTTTATCTTCTTTAGAAGATGATGGTACTCTTTTAGCTATAATTGATGAATTTGATGCAGCTAGCACAAATGAAGCTAAATTTGCTTATTTATGTGATAAGTTAGAATGTGATTTATATGTTAAAGTTTTAAGTGAAAAAGGATGTTTTGATATTGAAGAACTTAAGAAGAAAGATAACTTGTTTTCAAGAAATATAAAAACCGGTAACGAAAATCTTGCAGAAATATGGTTTCCAGGAGATGCTTCAAAATTTTCTATTGATGAGACATTTAAAGAAATATTTGAATATGCAAGAGATAATGACATAATAGATAATTAAAATAATTAAAAAAGGGGGATTATTTTGAATATAGTAGTTATTTATATTATTAGTTTATTTGCAACTTTAGGAGTGAACTATGCTTATAAACTTAATATTATTAATAAATTAGCAAAGATGGGAAAGAAATTAAAAAATAATGAACCTTTTCCAAGATTAAGACCTGTAGATTTAGTTATAGGCTTAAATGTTATAGAAGCTTTAAAAAGGTTAGTAAAAACAGACTATAGCCAAATTGAAAAAATTGAAGAAACTATTGATATGGATCGTGAAGAGTTGTTTTCATATAGCCTTAGTCCAGATATTTTTAGTGCAATAGGTATAAGTGAAAATATTAATATGTTAAGTGATGAAGATAAAGCAAAACAGGAAGCAATTAAAATAGATGAAGAAAATGAAATAGTATATTATAAAAAAACTCACGAAAATGAAAATAAATATGCTATAATTTCTGTATGCGGTGAATTACTTGCACCTTTAAAAGATGATGGATTATTAGAAATAGTAAATGAATATTATGCTTTTTTAGAAAGATGTCTACATGCATTTATTGACAAGTATTATGGTGGAGATGAGATTTTGTTAGAAGAAGATTTAATTGATGGTAAATTTGATTATATATCTTTTAAAGATAAAGCTTCTAAAGTATACGGAAACAGTGTATTAAAAAATTTGAAAAAATAAAAGAGGGATATTATGAAAAAGAAAGGTAATGATAAAGAAGATAAAATCAAGTTCAGAAATTTATTTAAATATTTAAAATATTCTTACAAGTATGCAAAACAAGAGAAGTTTTATTTATTTCTTGTTCTACTTGCAAATGTAATACTTACAATTATTTCAATAGTAGTTCCAATAATGGGTGCTAGACAAATTGTTGCTTTAACTGGCAGTGAATGGACTAAATTTATTATTGTTGTATTAATTATATTTGCACTTGAAATAACAAGAAACTTAGGAAGATATATTTATATGTATTCTTGGAATAAATATTTTTACAGTGTTAAAAAGAATATTCAATTAGATTTAGCTGATGAAATACTTAAGATAACCCAAGATGATTTAAATAATAATTCTAGTGGTGTATTTATTGAAAGATTAAATAATGATACAGAAAAATTAACCGATATATTTGTTGATTTATTAGATTGGCTTTCTGATATAGTTGGTGGTATTGGAGTATTCTTAAGTGTTTTCTTTATTAATAAAATTATATTTTTAGTATTTTTAGCTTTTATACTTATATTATTTACTTTACAAAAAAGAGCACAAAATATTTTAATGAAGAAAAGAAAAGTACATATAAAAAATCGTGAAAAAGTTAATGGATTTACATCTGAAATCATTAGAGGTGCAAAAGATATAAAAATACTTAATGCAGAAAAGTCATTTTTATCACATGCATCAACTATTATGGATACTTTAAAGACTTCTGGTAATGATTTAAATTTAACTAGAGCTAAGTTAAACTTTATAAATGGTGATGTAAGAGATTTACTTGATTTGCTTATCAATTTATTTGGAATATATTTTATAATAAGAGGGAACTTGTCAATTTCGTCAATGTTAATTATTCATAATTATTCAAGCAAGATTATTAATTTATCTTCTTATTTTGAAAGATTAATTGATTGTATAAGTGAATTTAATTTATCTGCCAGTAGAATATTTGGTATTCTAAGAGAAAGTGAATTCCATAAAGAAAAATTTGGAGATAAACATGTTAAGAAATTAACTGGTAATATCGTGTTTGATAAAGTAACATTCTCTTATGAAGATGAAAATGAAGTATTAAAGAATATGAGCTTTGAAGTTGAAGCTAATAAGACTGTTGCTTTTGTTGGAAAAAGTGGAGCTGGTAAATCAACAATATTCAATTTAATAAGTAAACTTTATGATCCAGAATCTGGTAATATTTATTTAGATAAATATAATATAAAAGATTTAGACAGAGATTCTATAAGAGGTAACTTATCAATTATTTCTCAAAATCCGTATATTTATAACATGTCAATAAGGGAAAACTTACAAGTTATAAAAGAGAATGCAACAAAGAAAGAAATAGAAACTGCTTGTAAAATGGCTTGTTTACATGACTTTATAATGAGCTTGAAAGATGGGTATGATACTATTGTAGGTGAAGGTGGAGTCACACTTTCTGGTGGACAAAAGCAAAGACTTGCAATAGCTCGTGCTTTCTTACTTAAAACTAAAATAATTCTATTTGATGAAGCTACTTCTGCTTTAGATAATGAAACTCAAAAGGAAATAACTAAAGCAATTGAAAATATGAAAGGTGACTATACAGTATTAATTATAGCTCATAGACTTTCAACTGTTCAAAATGCTGATAAGATATTTGTAATAGATAAAGGTAAAATAGTAGATTCAGGTACAAAGAGTTACTTACTTAAGAATTGTAAGGTATTTAAAAAATTATATGAAACTGAACTTGAAGACGAGAATTAATAACTCGTCTTTTTATATGTAAAAAATTATTAGCAAAAATGTATAATTCTTTATTAAATAAGGCTAAATTCTTGAATATAATTCGACAAAATGTTATATGTAAGGTATATTATAAAAATAGAGGTGGATATATATGGATATAAAGAAAAGAAATATTGTAGTTACACTTGTGGTTTTATTAGCAATAGGTTTTGCAAGTGTTTCATCAACATTAATAATAAGAGGATTACTAGCAATAGGTGAAAATAAAGATGATTTTAAGATTATATTTACTAGTGCTACATTAGATGGAGTAGAAAAAAATGATGTAATAAGTGAAAGTAAGACTGAAATATCATATGAATCAAAAGTATTGTCTTTAGTAAATGAAGAATCAACTTTAGTATATGAAGCAACAAATACAAGTAGAAACTATGATGCAGATGTGAGTATTGTATGTAATATAGTAGATGAAGACGAAAACATCATAGAGGGTGAAAATGAGTATGTTGATATGACTTATACACCGGAGAGTATGGAACTTTTAGCAGGTGAAACTAAAAGTGGATCGATTACTGCAAAATTAAAAAAAGCAGTAACAGAACCAATGGATATACATATTAAATGTACTTTAAATGGAACAGCAAAGGAAAGAGATGAATTACCAACAACTACAACAAAAAAAGTTGAAGAGCCATATGAGGAAGCTGATTTATGTTTTGGGACAGAATGCTTTTATATAATAAAAAATAATGGAACTAATGTAGAATTGCTTGCTAAATATAATCTAGAAGTAGGTTATAATTGCCCTAGTACTTTGGCAAATTCATGCAAGCCGCTTATTAATCCAAGTGGAATTCAAAATAAGGATATGACTGGATATGTAGGTGGTTCTCAACCGAGAACAGGAGTAATGCCATTTTCATCGACAAGGTATTGGGACAAGGGAAATGCTACAGAAGAATATGTTTATAATGATAAAAGTAATTTATATGAGCCTGTAGAAAATTATGTTAAATACTTAAATGATAATTTTAATTTAAATGCGACCGGAATGATAATTAGTCGTGAACAATTAAATAAATTAGGCTGCAGTAAAAAAGATGTCATTGGAGAAGTATGTTCATCTGCTCCTTCGTGGGTTTTTAGTACGTCTTATTGGACTGGATCGCCGTGGGGTAGTAACAGCTTGACTTATGTACAGTCTAATAAAATATCTTCCAATAAAATGATACATTATTTTGATTGGGATGGATATAATCTTAATAATTGTTTTGGCGTACGACCAGTTATTACTATACCATCGGAAAAACTTAGTGAGGCTAAAAAAGATGAACCACCAAGTAAGACTCCTTCTCCACAATATCCTGTGCTTGATTGTGGTTTAAATAGCTCGCAAACATATAAATTTAATCAATGGACATTAAAAGATTTAGATTGTAGTGGTGATATTTCTAATAATGATTTGATAACGGTGGGGACTGAATCATTTTATGTTTTTGATATAGAGGGAGATACTGTCAAAGCTATTAGTCAATATAACTTGTATGTTGGAAAAAACAATACTGGTAAATTAGATAAAAATTATAATTTTATATTAACTTCAATTGCAGATGAAACTAATTTACAAGATCAAACAGCGATTGGAACTCATTGCGAAAATGACAATACTACTAATAAAGGTATTTATCCATCTATAGGAGTAGTTGCTTATGATGAAAATTACAAAAAAGATGTAGATGAATATGATGTAAGCACAATAAAAAAATATGTAGATATATATGCAAATAAGCTTGCAGAAATGAATGCAAATATAAATGGAGCACGATTGATTACTCCGTATGAATTACAAAAAGCTGGGTGTGCCTCGTCGGATGGCTATTGTAAATATGGTCCGGAGTATTTATATTCAACATCATATTGGTCTGTCAATTCATATTATGTTTCTGCTTGTCATGATGGTAAAAAAGGTGGGACGGTAGGAAAATTAAGAGTTGATAACAATACAGGACGAGGTGTTCGTCCAGTTATAGAAATTTCAAAGTCTTTATTTGAATAGTTTGTTAAGTGACTAAATTTAGTCACTTTTTCTTTTTCTAATATCTATTAGTTTTTAATTTATTATGGTATAATTGTATTAGAATAGAGGGATACCTATGAACGAGAAAGCTTTAATTGAACAAGTATTAAGAATAATTAATTCAAATTATAGTAATATTTATGTTGTTGATATTGAATCTGATAAAGTTTATGTTTTTGATTTTACTGTTGCTAATTCTTTAGTTATTAAAGAAACTTTAACTTATACAGATTTTATTGATGTTGCTACAAAGTTTGTTCATAAGGAAGATATTAGTAATTATTTTAATGCACTTTCACTTAATAAGTTAGTTGAAGCAGCTATTAAAGGAAGTAATGAAACTAAAGTAAAGTATCGCCGTCTATGTGATACTGGAGAATATCGCTATTTTGTTAATATTATTAATTATTTACCATTTGAGGGTAGAAAATTAATCTTCATGATGAGTGAAGATATTAATGATAGATTAGTAGATTCTGAAGAAGAAAAAATAAAACTTCAAAGTGAAGTAGTTCAATATAAAACAAGAATAGAAAATGAGAATCAGTCTATAAGTGATGCCATTGTTAAGATAAATGAGGTTTTAGACAATACTAATGAAAATGGTGCAATAAAGACTGCTAATACAAAAGAATATATTAATTCCATTTTTAATAGCGTTAGTGTAAGTCATCCTGAACTTAATAAAGCAATTTTAAATAAAGTAACACAAACAAGTAACTATATTAAACCAAGTATTTTAATTGTAGATGATTCTTCCATTATAAGAAACTCTTTAAAAAGAATTTTTGAAAAAGATTATAATATTATAATGGCTAAAGATGGAAAAGAAGCTATAGATATAATAAGTCTTAATATGTTATCAAATGAATATATAGATAAACAGAATATTGTTGGAATTCTTTTAGATTTAATTATGCCGGTGAGTGATGGTTTTCAAGTACTTGAATTTTTAAAGAAATATAACTTATTAAGTAGAGTACCTGTTGCTATTATATCAGGCGATGAAACAAGAGAAACAAGAAAGAAAGTATATGCTTATGATATTGTTGATATGTTAGAAAAACCATTTAATACTGAAATGATTCGTACAAGAATAAATAAGATAATAAGTTTATATTTATCTAGTAATAATTTACAGTCACTTCTAATAAGTAAGAAAAAAGATATTACTGGTGTTGAAAGTGATTTAAAATTAATTATAGAAAAGATAGTTTCTAATATTACATCTAATGAATATTCTATGAGACTAAAAAAAATTGTCTCTTTAATGCTTGATGAATTACAAAAAAGAAATGTTTATAACATTGATGTTAGATTTAAAGATTCTATAATTGATGCAATTCCTCTATATAATATAGGAGCTATTGCTATAAAAGATGATGAAATTGTTACAAGAAATAGTTTAAAAAAAGAAATAGATTATGGATTAAAGATAGCTTCATTTGTTATTGATGATAAAGATACTTTAGATGCTGCCAACAATATTATTAAATATAGTTGTGAGATGTATAATGGTAGTGGTTATCCAGAGGGAATTAGGGGAGATAATATACCAATTGAAGCTCAACTTGCTAATATAATTGTAAGATTATGTAATAAAGGTAAAATTACACAAACAGTTATTAAAAATATTGTTGAAGATGATAAAGATAAATATAATCCAATATTAATTGATGTAATAAATGAATTAAAGAAAGAAATTAAAAAGATATAATTATACGTAAATATTATATTTAAATTTGTTAATATATTTTATAATATGTTATACTTGTTATGATAGGAGGTTACTTATATGAGTAAAAAAGGAATTATACAAAATGCATTAGTTATAGTTTTAGGACTAGCTATTATATCTATGTCTGTTGGATATGCAGCATATGATACAAGTTTAAAATCAGAAGAATCTACAACATTTGAAATGGGAAACTGGGATGTACATTTAGAAAATCCTGTTAGAACTATTAATAGTACTATTGAAAATACTCAAGTTATTAGTACGCCAGTTGTTAATAATGCTGGTACAGAAGTTTCATTTGGAGTAAGTATGCGACCAAAAGATATTTATGAATTTTCTGTGGATGTAAAAAACGCCGGAACATTTGATGCAAAACTTGCTAACTATAATTTAGTAGCAACACAAAATGGTGTAAATGTACCAATTGAAAAAAATGATAATGCCCAAGGGAATACTTTATTAACTTATGAAGTTGATGGAGTAAGTGATGAAGAAACATTAAATAAAAATGGAATTAGTACAAAAACAGTTAGAATAATTAATAATGCAACAACTGGTGATGCTGTAAATTACGAATTTAAATTTAATATGATTTATGTACAAAATAATCAAAAATAACCATTACATTTCGTAATGGCATTTTTCTAATTTAGAGGTGTATTTATGAAAAAGAATAAAACTTTAATTCCTTCTTCTATAGTCTATATTATTTTAGTAATATTTATTTTTGTATTTGGGGTATTTGCTCAGATAATTGCAAATGTTAATAAAGAAAAAGAACTTGATTCAATTATTAGATATAAAGAGTCTTCTTCTTTAGGGTATCGTGTTTATTACAAAGAAAACCCTTTTTATACAGATGAATATATTTCAGAAGGAAAAACCTATGTTCAAGAATATGTTGATAAGATAAGTGCTGATTTTTCTTATGATGTTAATTATTCAGATGAATTGTCTACTGGATCATATGAATATTATATTAAGGCTAAGTTAGTAGCATATACACCTCTAAATGAAGATGATGACTTATGGGTTAAAGAGTATGATTTAACTGATAAGGAAAGTGTTCATATAGTTAAAGATTCAAGCTATAGTGTAAGAAAAAGTGTAGATATTGATTATAATAAATTTAAAAATGATTTTGATAATTATACACATATGACTAATGTTAATGCTAGTGCAAAGTTAATTGTTGAATTAGTTGTTAATAATAAAGGAGAATATCCTAAATTGGATAACTTCCAATATGTTTCGTCTGTTGGTATGGAATTTCCTTTAGGAGATGCAACTTTTAAAATAAAAAAAATTACAACTACTAATGATGATGAACATAAAATAGTTAAATTTAGTGAATATGACCATGATAAAATGTATAGAAATATAATTTCAATATTATTGTGGGTTTTATCAGGATTTATGGCTTTTGTTTTAGTTATCATGCTTTTTATAAATAAAAAGAAAATGTCTTATTATGAAAGAACCTTAAGAAAAATACTAGTAAGATATGATGATGTAATTGTTAATGCTCATAAATTACCTTTACTTACGTCTTTAAGTGTAGTTGAGGTAACATCATTTGATGAGTTGTTAGATGCACAAGGAGAAGTTCATGCACCTATTAACTTTAGTGAAAATAAAAAGAAGAGAGTTGCTAAGTTTGTCTTAGTTCATGATAACTTAGCTTGGGTTTATACATTAGATGGAAATAAAATACTAGAAGATACAATGTGATTGTATCTTTTTTTTATTTGGTTACAAAATTCGACAAATACTAATGAGTTTTCATGTTAGTATAACAAACCGTGGAAGCAGAAAAGATGTTTATCACCTCTAAT
>CAZWST010000027.1:0-21833 GCA_964636965.1 uncultured Muribaculaceae bacterium | reverse complement strand
TACCAGAAAATTTATTACAATTTGAAGGACAAACTAAAGGTAAACTTGGAACACCTGAAGCAAGACCAGCAGTAGAGACAGTTGTGTATGATTCATTAAAATTTTATCTTGAAGAAAATAGAAAAGATGCACTTGTTATTGTTGAAAAAATGGGTAAATCTAAATTTGCTCGTGAAGCTGCAAGAAAAGCTCGCGAAGAAGCAAGAAAAGGTAAAACCAAAAAAGAAGCAAGAAATTTATCAGATAAACTTACTCCTCCACAAGCAAGAAATCCTAAAATAAATGAACTATTTATTGTTGAAGGTCAATCAGCTGGTGGAACAGCAAAGAACAGTCGTGATAGAAAATACCAAGGAATACTTCCACTAAGAGGTAAAATCCTAAATACCGAAAAAGCAAACATTGCCGATGCTTATAAGAATGAAGAAATTAACACATTAATTCATTGTATAGGTGCTGGAGTTGGACAAGAATTTGATATAAAAGATATTAATTATGATAAAGTAATAATCATGACCGATGCCGATGATGATGGTGCACACATTCAGTGTTTATTATTAACATTCTTCTATAGATTTATGAGACCATTAATTGAAGAAGGACATTTATATATCGCAATGCCACCATTATTCAAAGTAGAATATGGTAAGGAATTAAAATATTGTTATTCTAATGATGAATTAAAAGAATATACCAAAGATAAAGAAGCAGGAAAATACAATGTTCAAAGATATAAAGGATTAGGTGAAATGGATCCTGAACCATTAAGGATAACAACAATGGATCCTGAAACAAGAAACTTAATTAAAGTTAATATTACAGATGCTGCTATGGCTGAAAAGCGTGTATCGGTTCTTATGGGAGATTCAGTTGAACCACGTAAAGAGTGGATCGATGAAAATGTTGATTTCTCTTTAGAAGATGACTTTAGAAAATAGTAAAAAGATAACTTTTGTTATCTTTTTTATTTCTTACACAATTCGACTAATTATTTCATAAAGTTGCGTTATTATACACAACCGAGAAGCAGGGAAACGATGTTTATCACTTTCTTAATGCCTTGGGTGAAAAGTTCAGGCGAGTTTTGGTTTTTTATAATCGTAGTAAAGAAGGCGATATAGTGATTAACTTAAAGGACTTAATAATGTTAATTCAAACGGTCACTATTTTGTTACTAATTCTATTTAGATAACAAAAACATCCTTATTCTTCTGAATAAAGATGTAACCCTATGTGGTAAGCATCATACCCAAGAGATAATCTGCTTCTCACCAAATTAATTATAACATGCATATATCAATTACTACAAGGATACTTTTATTAATAGCATAAAAAAATTATTTTTTTTCTTTCGACATTATTTTAAATATTTATTTGTTAGACTATATACGGTGATAGCATGAAAGTATATCTAGATTTAATTATTATAATTAATTTCTTCTATGATTTTTTAATAATATCTGCAACTTCCACATTACTCAAAAGAAAAACATTGCTTTATCGTATAATTATATCTTCTATCTTAGGAGAGTTAAGTTTAATTACTCTTTTTATCTCGTTTGATAAAACCGTCTTACTATTATTCAAAGTTTTACTAAGCATTATTATGGTTGTTATTTCTTTTGGAAGGCATCATTTATTAGAAAATCTTTTTTACTTTTATGTTATCACAATAATTCTTGGTGGATCATCATATATGCTTGGAGGTGATACATATATTGCCAATATAATATTACTAATGTGTGTAAGTCCCTTTATAATAACTCTTTATATAAAACAAGAAAGAATTTACAAAAGTAAAATAAATTGTTTATATGATGTCATATTAGTTGAAGGGAATTCTACATATAAAATGAATGGTTATTTAGATACAGGAAATAAATTAATTGATCCAATTACAAAACTACCTGTTTTAATGATTAATAAGGAATTAAAAATAAATGCAAAGAAACATTTTTTAGTACCATATAAAGTTATAAATGATGAAAGCATACTGGAATGTATCAAAGTTGATAAGGTTATTATTGATGGTATGTGTATAAATGTTTTACTTGGATTATGTGAAAAAAGTATATTTAAAGATGATGTAGATATTATTTTAAATGATAGTTTAAGGGAGATGATTTAATGTTAAAAAAATTTATTAATTATATATTTTCGCTTTTTAAAAGAAAGGATACAGTTCTATATGTAGGATCACTAGATAAGCTCTTACCACCTTTAAAAAAAGAAGAAGAACTAGATCTTGCAAGACGCATGAATGCTGGGGATAAATTAGCTCGCGATAAATTAATTGAACATAATTTAAGACTTGTCGTATTTCTTGCTAAAAAATATGAAAATACAGGATATGAACTTGAAGATTTAGTGTCAATTGGAACAGTTGGCTTAATTAAAGGTATAGATACTTATAAAGTAGATAAGAATATAAAACTTGCAACTTATGTATCAAGATGCATAGCAAATGAAATACTTATGTTTTTAAGAAAAAATAAAAAAAGAAGAACAGAAATAAGTTTAGAAGAGACACTTAACTATGATTCTGAAGGAAATACCTTATGCTTAGAAGATGTAATTGGAACAGATGAAGATATTGTTGCAACTTCTTTTGAAAAGAACGTTGATAAACGATACTTAGAAAATGAACTTAATAGTTTAAATGATCGAGAGAAAATGATTATGTCTTTAAGATATGGACTAAATAACAAAGATGAATTAACCCAAAAAGAGGTGGCTGAATATTTAGGAATATCCCAAAGTTACATTTCACGAATTGAAAAAAAGATAATAAACAGAATAAAAGCAACTATAAATAATTAGTTGTTTTTTTATGTAAAGTAATATATTTATTTAATTGAACATAAAGTAGTATTAAGTAAAATATGTTAAAATCTTTATAGGTGATTTTATGACAATTATGGATAGAGAAGATGATTTACTCGTTCAATATAAAAAGAATAAAAAACACAAAAAAGTAAAAAATACGAGTACACCTAAAAGAAAAAATCAAGAAAAAAAATATAAAAATCCACGGGATGAAGAAAGACAAAAACTTAAAGAATTAAAAAAAGATAAAAAGAAAAAAAAAGGAACACTAAGATTTAAATTAGTTTCATTTTTACTTATAGTTTTAACTGTTATAACAATTTCTCATATAATTATTGAAGAATTATTTTCTTTATTCTATATGATACCTATCGCGTTAATTTGTCTATCAGTCACGCTTGTTATTTCATTTATTTTAAATAAAAGAAATTTAAGACGCTGGATTAAAAATATATTCTCTATAATAGCTATTCTCATAATGTTATTTGAGCTTTTAATGCTTTTATTTGGAACAAAAACTTTAAAATTTTTATCAAGTATAACTGATACAGGATACCGTGTTGAATCATTTGGTGTTTATGTACTAGATTCATCTAATATTAAAGATATTAGTGAACTTAATAATAAAAAAATAACATATTTAAATCATGATGATAATAAAAATATAAAAGAAGCTTTAAAAAAACTCGATAAGGAAATAGATTTTAATGAATCTAGTCAAGATACAGCTTCGTCCTTAGTTGATGAATTAATAAACAATAAAACTGATGCTATATTAATGGATACAAGCTATGAAGTATTACTTGAAGAAGAACATATAGATAAATATAAACAAATTAGATTAATTAAAACAATTGATATAGTTGATATAGTAACTACTATAAAAAGTGATGTTGATATTACAAAAGAACCATTTGTTATTTATATATCTGGAATAGATACTTCTGGTAATGTTGCAAGTAAGGCTAGAAGTGATGTTAATATGTTAGTTGGTGTAAATCCAAGTACTAAAAATATTTTAATGGTTAATACACCAAGAGATTACTATGTAAATATTAAGGGAAAGAATAAGCGTGATAAATTAACTCATGCTGGACTTTATGGAGTAGAAGAATCAGTAAATACCCTAAGCAGTTTATATGATACTGATATTGATTACTATGTCAGGATAAACTTCACATCATTTGTAAGTATTGTTAATGAATTAGGTGGTATAAAGGTTGATGTTCCGATTAAGTTTTGTGAACAAAATAGTAAGAGAAGTAAAGCACCAAATGATCTTATTTGTTTAAATAAGGGTATGCAAAATTTAAATGGGGAACAGGCTCTTGCTTTAGCTAGACATAGAAAAACTTTACCAACAGGTGATAGAGGTAGAGGAGAAAATCAAATGTTAGTGCTTGAAGCAATTATCAATAAAGCTATGAGTCCTAAAATAGTTTCTAAATATTCATCATTAATAGATGCTATGAAGGGTAGAATGAGTACTAATATGACCTCTAATGAAATAATCAGATTTGCTAAGAAACAAATTAATAATTTAGATGCTTGGGAGTTTACATCTCTTTCTGCTAAAGGAAATGATTCAACTGGTATATGTTATGCAACTGGTGCGGGACGCGCTTATGTAATGGAACCAGATGAAGAATCATTAAGTGAAATAAAAAACGCTTTTGACCGATTATTTGCCGGAGAAAAAGATATTAAAGTAAATTAAAGAAAGTCAACTAAAAATAGTTGACTTATAATTGCTACTATGTTAATATTAATAAAGAAAAAAGGAGGAAAAGGACATGGCTGTTAAATTAAGACTAAAAAGAATGGGTTCTAAACAAAGACCTTTTTATAGAATTATTGCTGCTGACTCAAGATCTCCAAGAGATGGTAGATTTATTGAAACAGTAGGAACTTATGATCCAGTAAAAAAGACTGATAATGTTACAGTTGATGAAGAAAAAACTCTAAAATGGTTAAAAAATGGAGCTCAACCAACTGATACAGTAAGAAGTATTTTAACTCAAACTGGTATTTGGGCTAAATATAAAAACAATAAGTAAGAGGTAAAAATAAATGCATGAGAATTTAATTGCTTTTACTGAAAATTTAGTAAAATCATTAGTGAAAGAGCCAGAAATGGTTAAGGTACAAGAATTTTTAGGTGACGATGAAACAATCCAATTAGAAATAATGGTACCAGAAGACGATATGGGAGCTGTAATAGGTAAATCAGGTAAGATGATTTCTGCTATAAGAATACTTATTCAAGCTGCAGCTTATAATATGGGAATAAACAGAGTTAGAATCAATGTTGATTCATTCTAATTCTTTTTTTTTGCTTGTAAGAAAATTCGACAAATTATTTTATAAAGGTGTGTTATTATACACAACTGAGAAGCAGAAAAGATGTTTATCACCTCTAATACCTTGGGTGAAAAATTCAGGGGGTTTTGGTTTAAGTAGTAGAGGGGTGATATGGTAATCAACTTAAAGGACTTAATAATGTTAATACAAACGATTACTATTTTATTACTAATTTTATTTAGATAATAAAAAACATCTTTATTCTTCTGAATAAAGATGCCAACTGATGTGGTAAGCATCATACCCAAGAGATAATCTGCTTCTCACCAATAAAAGTATATCACAAAATAAATAGATTATACAAGTTTACATTTAAGTGTATAAATTAACAACATTTCCTCTTGGTGGGGGTTGATTCTTACGTTTTATTAGTTGTCTTTAGTTGTCTCCTTCATAAAAAACACCATTAGTGATAACAAAGGACTTGGGTTTCGTCCTGTTATTGAACTTTATAAATATTCATTTGAATAAATTAAATTTTTAAATAAGACAAGAGATAATAGTAAGCATTATCTCTTTTTAGTTATAAAACTAATTTTATTATAAAAAAAATATTATATTTTATTGTCATATTCTTTATTTAGATATATAATAAATTGTAGAATATGAAAGAAGGTAGGATTTTTATGAAAAAAATAATGATTGCCTTAATGGCAATACTTATATTAACAACAGGTTGTACAGCAAAAGAAGATAATAAAGAAAATAATAATAGTAATGTTAATAGCCAAGAAGTTGGTAAAAAAGAAGTTAAGGGCACAATTACTTATGAAGGAGCAGATGTAACTCCAGGAAAGAGCTTTAATGAAAAGAGTATTGCAGAAACTGCACAAAAGTCCGAATTACCAAGTTGTGCATTAGAAGGAATGGATCATGTATATAGATATTCTAATGTTGAAATAACAGCAAATGTTAAAGATGGAAAAGAAACTATTTATTCAGTATACTTTATAACTGAAGATGCCAAAACTCCTGAAGGAGTAGGTATAGGAGACTCTAAAGATAAAATGATTAATACTTATGGAAATGGGTATACAAATGATGTCAGTGTTTATACTTATCTATCTGATAATGGCAAAGTAAATATTAATTTCCAAATTGAAAATGATGTAATAACTTCAATAGATTATACTCAAGTTATAAAGTAGGAGCTTATGAAAAGAAGTATAATTATAAGATTTATACTTTTTGTTCTAGTAGTATTAATTGATGCTTTATTAATCAATTTTAACCTACGTGATAAGTTTAAAGATTTAACTATTGAACTTGGAACGGAAAGTGTAAAAATTGAAGACTTTCTTGTATCTCCTCGATATTTAAAAAATAGTAAATGTATTACGGAAATAAATTCTATTGATTTAGGCGTTGTTGGTGAGTATGATATTGAATTTTCATCTAATAATAAACATGAAACAGTAAAACTAAAAATAGAAGACACAACACCTCCAAATGTTGCTTATGTTAATTTAAAAAAAGGACTTGATTATAAGTTTGACCCAAATGATTTTGTAACTTTAGTAAGTGATAAATCAGCTTATTCAATTACTTGTGAAAAAGATTTATCATCACTTACTATTGGAGATTATTTAGTAGATATTGCAGTAACTGATGAATTTGGTAATAAAACTATAAGTACTCGTGTTTTACATATTGGAGTATTTGAAGATGCAATTAATCATGAGTTGGGTGAACAACTAACTAACGAAGAAATATTAATAACTGATTCAATTGGTGCATCATCAATAAATGAAAGTGTATTATCAACAGTTGATATTTATAAAGAAGGAGATTATACTCTTAATCTAATTTATGAAGGTAAAGAATATCAAACTAAAGTAGTTGTAAAAGATTCAAAAGGACCAAATATTATTGTAAACAATATTGATTTTTATCTAGGAGACACTCCGAAGGTTAATGAAAACTTTGTAAAAAGTATTACTGATCCGTCTGGAGTAAAAGAAGTAAATTATGAAGGAAATTTGGATTATACAAAACTTGGTACTTATGAACTTAAAATAATAGCTACAGATAATCTAGATAATGAGTCTGTTGCTGTAGCAACACTTAATGTAAAAAATGATAATATCGGTCCTGTTTTTACTGGTCTAAATACAATTTATGCTAAAAAGAATCAAGAAATTGATTATTATGCAGGAGTAAAAGCAAAAGACGCTAAAGACGGAGTAAGAGAGTTTACAATAGATACAAGTGGAATAAAAAATGGTAACGCTGGAACTTACTATGCAATTTATTCATCAAGTGATACATCTAACAATGTAACAACAAAAAAAAGAAAAGTAGTTATCTCTTATGATATGGCTGACTTAGAAATAATGGCACGCAGTTATTATGATAAATATTTATCTGGTAAATCAGTTTTAGATATGACTAAGTATATTAAAACTCATACTGGATATAAACATACAGAAGGCGAAGATGTTGATGCTTATTATACTATTTTATCATCAAGATCAGGGAGCTGTAGAGGACATGCAATGCTTTTAAAAAGTGCACTTGATTATGCTGGCTATAAAAATATGATAATAAAGACAATTGACGGAACACATTGGTGGAATCTAGTATATGAAAATGGTGTATGGAGACATTATGACTCAACACCTGGAAAGCACTTAACTGGTCCAGTTACAGATGAAGAAAAATATAATAGTGTTGGCTTACATAGACGTAACTGGGATAGAAATGCCTATCCAAAAGCTGAATAAAACTCATTAATGAGTTTTTTTAGTTGCAATATTATTTATTCATTCCCTTTCAATAGTGAAGCATTCAAAACCTAACAATAAAAAAGCATCTTTATTCTGTTGAATAAAAATGCTAACGCTAACAAAGCAAGTGCCAAGCATCAGCAAAAAGGGACTTTACTTATATTATTTTTATCGCATAAGCAATCGTATATTCTTTTTCATGAGATATTGAAATCCTTATATCTTTAATATTACAAACGGGTTCTCCATTTGTTCCTTTAAGTATTTCAATATCAGAAAAAGCAATATTCTTGGTATTATCAAGACACTTCATAATAGCTTCTTTAGCTGCAAATCTTCCTGTTAAAAAAAGTAATCCCTCGTGATTATATAATTCTTTTTCTTTACTTGTTAGTATTTTATCAATAAATTCATCACTTTTATTTTTTAGTCTATCATTTTTTACAATATCGCATCCAATATTCATACGCATCACCAAGATAATTATATATGATTTAAAATTGAATTGAAAGATAATTTGTTATATAATTTATATAGGTGAAGCATATGGATGCATTAGAATATCCTTTTGATATAGAATATATAATAAAAAATAAAAAGAAAATTAAACAAGAATTACTTAATAAAGAAAATTTAATTGAAAAGAATATCGCTATATTGGGTGGATCAACTACTAGTGAAGTAAAAAATATGTTAGAAATATTTTTACTAAACTATGGAATTAAACCAAACTTTTATGAGTCAGAATATAACATGTTTTATGAAGATGCTTTATTTGGTAATTCTGTACTTGATTCTTTTAAACCAGATATTATTTATATTCATACAACAGTAAGAAACATCATTGATTTTCCAAAGGTAACTGATTCATCTGCTGAAATAGATGCCAAATTTAATCAATTAACGTCTAGATTTAAAAGTGTTTGGGCATCTTTACAAAATAAATATGAATCTATTATAATTCAAAATAATTTTGAACTCCCAGCAGTTAGGATTATGGGAAATAAAGATACAAGTGATATTCATGGTCGTGTTAACTATGTTAATAGACTTAATGATTATTTTAATTCATATGCTAGAGAAAATGATCGCTTCTATATTAATGATATTAACTATGTTTCAGCATGTTATGGACTTGATATGTGGTTAAATGATTTTTATTGGTATATGTATAAATATGCTCTTGCAGTACCAGCAATACCATATTTAGCTTTTAACCTTGCCAAAATAATTAAATCCCTTTATGGAAAAAATAAAAAAGCTATTGCTCTTGATTTAGACAATACCTTATGGGGTGGAGTAATTGGAGATGATGGGGTAGATGGTATAAAAGTTGGTGTAGAAGTTCCAGCTGGCCAAGTGTTTTATTATTTCCAAAAGTATTTAAGTGATCTTAAAAGCCTAGGAATCTTACTTAATGTTGTATCAAAGAATAATGAAGATGTGGCACTTGAAGGACTTAATCATGAAGGATGTTATTTAAAGCAGGATGATTTTATTAAAATAAAAGCCAACTGGGATCCCAAGAATATTAATATTGAAAATATTTCAAAGGAACTTAATATTGGTGCCGATAGTTTTTTGTTTGTTGATGATAATCCTGCTGAAAGGAAAATAGTAAAAGACTATATTAAAGGGATCAGTGCACCCGATATAAAAAATCCAGAAGACTATATCAGGATACTTGATCGAAATGGATACTTTGAAGTAACAGTTCTATCAAAAGAAGATTTAAAGAAAAATGAACTATATAAAGAGAATTTAAAGAGAGAAGAACTGGCTAGTACATTTACAAACTACGAAGATTATCTTCATTCTTTAAAAATGAAAGCAGAAATAAAATCATTTATTCCAATATATTATGAAAGAATATCACAACTTACCAATAAGAGTAATCAATTTAATCTAACAACTAAGAGATATACCCTTGCTGATATTGAAGCTATTGCTAATGATGAATCGTATATAACTTTATATGGAAAACTCTCAGATCTCTTTGGAGATAATGGTGTGGTATCTGTTGTAATTGGAAAGATAAATGGAAGTATTCTTGATATAGATTTATGGATAATGTCATGTCGTGTATTAAAACGCGATATGGAAGTTGCTATGATGGATTCCCTAGTTAGTGTTGCAAAAACTAAGGGTATAAAAACTATTAATGGATATTTTTATCCAACGGCAAAAAATAAGATGGTGGAAAACTTCTATGAAGAAGAAGGATTTAAACTTATCAATAAAGATAAAGAAAATAATAGAAAGTATGAGTTAAAAGTAGATGATTATATAACTCGAAATAAAGTAATTGAGGTGGAAAATAATGACGGATGTTGAAGTATTAGAAAGATTAACCAATGTTTTTAGAAGCGTATTTGACGATGAAGAAATAAATATAACTCGTGAAACTACAGCAGATGATATTGAAGACTGGGATTCTTTAGAACATATTAATTTACTTGTTGCAGTTGAACAAGAATTTAACATGAAATTTAATATGAACGAAGTTGGAAATATGAAAAATGTTGGAGACATGGTAGACATAATTATTTCTAGAATGTAGGTGGCATTATGAAGTTTCATCATATAGGTATAGCAACATCTAATATAGATGAATTAATTGATAAAATAAGTAAATTTATGGAAATAAAAGAAAAAAGTGAAATAATTTATGACGAATTACAGGATGCTAAACTTTGTATGTTAACTTTAAGTGATGGATTAAATTTAGAGTTAATAGAAGGAAAAGTAGTAGAAAATCTTGTTAAAAAACATCAATATTTATATCACACTTGTTATTCAGTAAAAGATATACATAAAACTAAAGAAGAATTAATTAAAGAAGGGTCATTTCTTGTAAGAGATGAATTACCAGCAATTTTATTTAATGATAAGCGTGTTGCTTTTCTAATGACTGATTTAGGTCTTATTGAATTGGTAGAGGAATAATATGGGTTTAACTAATTTAAACTTTTTTCTTTTTGTAATTGCTTCTTTAATAATTTATTATATCTTACCTAAAAAGTATAGTTATATATCTTTGTTTATATCAAGTGTATTCTTTTTAACGTATAAAGATTTTAGTCTTTTAAAATTAATATATATCTTAATAATTTACTTAACATCATTTGTTGGTTCATTTATTTTAAATAAGAATACTAAACATAAAAAATTGGTTCTTATTATTTCCATACTAATAATACTAGGAGAATTAACATATTTAAAATATACAAATCTATTTATTACAACTATAAACATATTATTTAAAACTAATATAGATTTAATTACAACTAATGCACCAATGGGGTTATCTTATTATTCATTAATGATGATTGCTTTTCTAGTTAGCTCATATTATGGAGAAACTAAAGAGAATAACCCGATTAAACTTGGAACATTTATGATATTCTTTCCAACTATAACAAGTGGACCATTCATAAAATATGAAGATTTAAAAAGTACATTGGATGAAAGAAATAAGTTTAATATGGATAATATCATAAATGGATTTATTAGAGTTCTTTTTGGACTATTTAAAGTGTTAGTTATTTCCACAAGATTAAATATATTTGTTACTGAAGTATATGGAAATGTAAGCAATTATAATCCGCTTATAATTCTCTTAGCAATAATTTCTTATACTTTTGAATTATATACAAATTTTTCAGGGTCAATAGATATAGTTATTGGTGTTGCTAAAATGTTTGGTATAACATTGCCTGAAAACTTTAAAAATCCTTTTGCCTCAACTACTATTACAGAATTTTGGCGAGTTTGGCATATTACTTTAGGAGATTTTTTAAGAAATTATATATTCTATCCCTTATTAAAATCTAATGCTATGCAAAAACTAACTAAGGTATGTAAGGATAAATTTGGCAAGAAGGGTAAAAAAATACCAGTATTTATTAGTATGTTTATCTTATGGACACTTATTGGTATATGGCACGGAGGAGAGTATAAGTATATACTTGCATCAGGTCTACTACAATTTATCTTTATATTTTTTGAAGACATATTTGGCAGTGTTAATAAAAAAAGAAGTAAAGTGGGCAAATGCTTAGCAATTTTGAAAACATTTATATTATTCTCATTATCCATGGTATTCTTTAGAGCAAATACGATAAGCGAAGGACTAGATATTTTAAAAAATCTATTTATCTTTAAAGGAACTATGAATGTTACTATCTTAAGTGTAAGTAATATGATTGTTACAGCTGTATCACTTATCATACTTATTCTAGTTGATTCCCTATGGGATAAAATCAAAGAGACATTAGAAGGCAAGCTAGAATTAAGATTAATCGTGATCTGTGTACTTATACTTGTTACTTTACTATTTGGTATGTATGGTTTAAACTTTGTAGCTGATGCCTTTATTTATGGAAAGTTCTAGGAGGGTAGATATGAAAAAGATTATTTCGTCTATTTTAATAATAGTAGTATTCATAATTTTATTTATATTTTTTAATATTCTAGTTACTCCAAAGTATAAAATCGATTTAATTGAAGGATCTTTAATAAGTGATTATTATGAATCTACTTTTGATCATGAAGTAATTATTTTAGGTGACTGTGAAGTTTATGCAAACTTTTCTCCACTTGAAATGTATAAAAATGCTGGTATAAAATCATACGTAAGAGGTTCTAGTCAACAAATGCTATGGCAATCTTACTATATCTTAAAAGAGACTTTAAAATATGAAACACCAAAAATTGTAGTATTTAGCGTTGGAGCATTAAGAAATGATGAAAGCAAGATTAATGAAGCCTACAATCGCCTAGCAATTGATAAGATGAAGTGGAGTAAGGAGAAAGTTGATATAATTAATGCTAGTATGAGTGATGAAGAATCATTTATCTCTTATGTATTACCAATTTTAAGATATCATGATCGTATAATTTCTTTAAATAAAGAAGATATTAATTACTTTCTTAGTAATGATACAGTTAGTTATAATGGATTCATTATCAATAAAAATATAAAACCTTTAGAAAATTTACCAATAAAAAGGAAACTACCTAACTATGATTTTAGTAAGAAAAATATTGAATACTTAGATAAAATAGTTAAGTTATGTAAAGAGAACAATATTAAACTTCTTTTAATAAAAGCTCCAAGTCAATATCCATATTGGTATGATGAATATAATTCATTCATCAAAGAATATGCTGAAACTAATAATGTAGATTATTTAAATATTCTTGGGTATGTTGATGATATTGGAATAGATTATAGTGTTGACACTTATGATGGTGGTCTTCATCTTAACTTAGATGGCGCAATTAAGAATAGTATATTTTTTAGTAAATATTTAAAAGAACATTATGAATTAACTGATTATAAGAATGATTCGGAATATGATAAATTACTTAAAAAATATGAAGAAGCAAAAAAAGATAAATAAGTAAAATTATTTATCTTTTCTTATTGGTTTATTTTGATATTCAAACTTTAAGACTTCTTCATTTGTTAATAATTGATAACACATAGCAGCTTTGATTTCATAATCTTTAATAACTGAATTAACACTTGTGAATTTAGATACAATAGGTAAGTTAATATCATGTTTAATTTTACTAATATACTTTTGACCATCACTACTTAAACCCAATATTCTTATATATTCATTTTGTAAGATTGCTTCTTTATCTTTCTTTTTAACACCTACTAAAATATGTATTAGCATACGCATTAATCTATTGTATGTATATCTCTTTGTTTTTATTTTACTTATAAATTCATCTATGCTATTAACATCATTTATTACTTTTTTAAGTCTGTTATCTAGACCTTCATCAACGGAAAGATATGTATCTAAATCATCACTTGTAGATATCTTATACTTTAGAATTTTAAACATTAAATCATAGTCGATACTAACGATATTTCCCTCAGGTATGTATTTACTTATATCAATATTATTATTAATTTTTTCACGAATGTTAGAAGCTGATATTACATTATCACAGCTTTTAGTATCATGAAAATCATTAGTCCTTTTAATCGTTTCTGCATCAATGTTATAATTATTTTTTAGTATAGCTTTAATGTAAGATACTCCAAGTAAGTCATTTGGTTCACTTATATTTATGCCAGCTGCTTTATTGAGTGCAGTGGGGTAATTAACACCTTTATCCATATATTGTTTTACTAAAGTATCAAAATGCTCATCAAGTTGTCTTTTAGCAGCTTCATAAAGTAAATCTTTATTATTAGATTCACTTCCAAATACTAGTTTAGTTATTTTTAATTCATTTAAAAGTTCTAGAGCACTTTTTGAAAATATATCAGCAGAGTTACTGCCAAATATGAAAGGATTTTCTACTACTATATCAGCACCATATTTTAAAGCAAGTCTAGTTTTTTCCTCTTTTGTTTCTAAAGAAACAAGTCCTCTTTCTAAAAAATAACCATTAAGAATTAAAACAATTATTGAGTCTTTATATAATTCTTTAATTCGTTTTAATTGATATAAGTGACCATTATGAAAAGGATTATATTCTACAATAACACCAATTATTTCCATGTAAATCGCAAACCTTTCTTGTGTATAATAATAACATAAGATAATTGATTTAACAAATAATATGTTAAAATTAATATAGGTGATACTATGAAAAAAAGAGGTTTAAAGATTTATTTTATACACTCAGCCAAAAGTGATTATAATAAAAATATTTATTTACCAGTGCTTAGAAGTAAAATACTTGCCAATCATACTTTAGTATTTCCTGACAGTGAAGAAAATAAAGAAAGATATTATAAAGATATAATGGATGAGGCAGACGTATTTGTAGTTGAACTAACAAATCCTGATACAGGTTTTAATATGGAACTTAAAAACGCGGTTATATCTAAAAAACCAATTTTAGCATTGGCAAAGAAGAGTATCGGATATGAAGAAAAATATCAAAGACTTTTAAAAAATGTTATTGGTTATGAAACAGAAGAAGAAATAAGATATTTTATTGAAACTTTTGCTGAAAATTATAAAGATAAAATAAATGCTGGTAAACTGGATCCAACATTAGTACTAGGAGTAATAAATTAAAAATAAGTACGTTCGTACTTATTTTTCGTTTATATCAATAATATCTTTTATAGGTATTAAATTATTATCAATTGTAATTAGACTATTATTAACTTTACCAATTATAGTAGTATCCATTTCTTGAGTATTTGTAATTATATGAACATTAATTTTATAAATAAATTTATTTGATTTAAATAAATTATTAATCTTTTCCGTAATATTTGTCTTATTTTTATGATTATATTTTTTTTCATCTTTAGCACTATAGAATAATTCTTGATCATTGTTAATATTACCTATATTTCTATTTTGATATACTTTTGGTAAATTCATAGTGATAGCACAACCTTATCTAATATATTATATGTTTAATAATTACTAATATGTATAAAATAATAATATGAAAAAGAAAAATGTTGTTATTATATTAATCATTTATATGTTTTTTAGTTTTATTAATTTGCGTTCCTCTGATTTATTAACAAGGCAACTTCTTTTTTATGTTGCTTCAATTATAATTATATCTCTTTTTAAAAAAGATATAATTAGTAAAAATATAAGAATACTTTATCTTATTTTTAATGCTATATTATTATATCTCTTACTTTTTGGTACGGAAATAAATGGAAGTAAAGCTTGGATAAGTTTAGGACTATTCTCAGTACAGCCAAGTGAATTTATGAAAATAATTCTTATACTATATTTAAGTTTTATTGCAACGAAGTATGAAAAATATAAATTGAAGTGTTTAATCGTTACACTTATTCCAGCCATTTTAACATTTTTAGAACCAGATACCGGTAATGTTGTGTTTTACTTTGTAACATATTTTTCCATACTCTTTTATAAAGAAGGTAACCTTAAAAGTTTACTAAAATATGGTTTAATACTTGCAAGTGTATTTGTGATATTTATATTGTCATATTTAAAGTTTAGTGATTACTTTATTCAAATATTTGGTTATCAAGTATATTATAGAGTAGAAAGAATATTTTCTCTTATAAATAATGATTCATATCAGCTTAACAGGGCACTTATTGGTATGGGTTCATCAAATCTCTTTGGAAGTAATAATATTGTTGATATACCATATGAAACAACCGATTTTGCTTTTTCATATCTTGTTTCTAATATAGGCTTTATTGGTAGTTTAATATTTTTACTATTTAATTTAAGTGTTGATATGTACCTTATTAAGAGTATAAAAAATCAATCAGGTATTTTGAAACTCGCCATGTTTTCCTTCTGTTCAATGAAAATAGTGCAGAGTAGTATTCATATTTTAATGAATATTGGTCTTTTTCCAATAACAGGTATAACTTTACCGTTTATATCTTATGGTGGTTCTAGTATTCTTTCGTATTCCCTTATGTTAGCAATTTTTAGTAAGGATAATTATAGTATGGTGGATAGTATGGATATGGAGCAGGATTATAATAAACTGGTCTTGGTCTTGAAAGACCGACTACTGCAGCACCTCCAAGGCCCCCTAAAAGAAATGGAATAGCAAATCCACCAAATCTATCATCATAATAGTTTGCATTTCTTATTCCAGGATAATTTGAGTACATATAAAAACTCCTTTCTAGAGTATTCTATGAAGGAGTTTTTATTTTGTGTAAAATCTATAAAGATTAAAAGATGGTTTATTTAAAAGCCTGAATTTTATAACAGAAGTACCAATACCACCGCTTATGTAAAGATCGGCATTATTAACTTTATAATGTTCATCATAATATTTTTTTGAACCCATTGGAGTATATATAGCACCAATAAGAGGCAATCTAACTTGACCCAAATGAGAATGTCCAGCTAAAAATAAGTTAAAGTTATAATTGTTTATATCATTAATTTGATCAGGTTCATGGGCAAGGACGATAGTATATAAGCTATCTCCAACTTCATTTAAATAACTAAAAGCATTTGTATAATCGGGATTACCTTTCATCAAGTCATCAAGACCAACAAATACGATTGGCGTATCACTTTTATAATAAACATATTCATAAGTATTATCTAAAAAGTGCCATTTTAATTCTTCAACCATAGTATCAAAGTATTCATGATCATAATCATGATTTCCTTTAACTGCTAGAATTTCTATTTCAGGATCCAACTTATTTAATTCATCTTTTAGTTTGGCAAATTCACTTTCAGATATTTGGACATCCTTATCAATTAAATCACCAGTAAAAATAATTAAATGCGGATTTTCATTATTGATTTTTTTGACAATCTTTTTTATATCATCCAAAGTTACGGTAGAACCATAATGTAAATCACTAAAATGTGCAATTTTTAAACCATCATAAGATTCATCTAAATAAGTTGTCTTAATAGGGTATTCATTTACCTCTAAACCCTTAGTTCCAATAAATCTTGCATAAAGTAGAATAAGTGTAATTATTAAAAGTACTATTATGGTGAGTTTTATTATTTTAGCCTTTTTGCTTACAGTTAATTTTTCCTCTATAAATGTTTCATTTTTTTCCATATTTAACCTCCAAATATAATAAGAATAATAATTGTAAATGTATTATTAAAAATATGAGCAATCATAGATGTATAGATATTATCGGTTTTATAAAAAGAATATCCTATACCAGTACTTAAAAAGGTATAAGGTATAATGTAAAGTATTCCAGTTAGACTTAAATCACCAACTATGTGAGCAAAAGCAAATACTAAAGTATATATGATAAATTTTAAAAATTTATTAGTTTTAGCCTCTTTATAAGGATACCTAAATATTAATTCTTCAACAATTGGTGCAAAAATTCCAAAAGATATACCCATAAGTAGGGGTGAATTAAAAATCATTTGTCTAACATTAGTTTCATTACTAGCAATGCTACCAACTGTATAATATAAAACTAAGTTTGATATATACATAAGAATCATTGCGGTAATATAAATTATTAATAAATGTTTAAATGTTCCTTTTAAACTGCTTTTAAAATTCTTCGCATCATTAAGTAGTTTTTTTTGATATATAAAGAATAAAACGAGAAGAGTAACTATATAACCAATGAAATAACCTAAACTTTCATTTTTAGTAAGTGTAAAGAACAAAGATAGAATAAAAGACTCTAATAAAATAAGTAAAAAACTTATAAAAAAGGAATAAAAGCATGTTGATTTAAAATGTACTTTAATCTTCACTATTATCACCTATAATTATTTTAACATACTTTAACTTCTTTTGTTTGAAAAAGAACAAAATTGTGCTATAATTGTCATAGTAGAGGGTTTTTCGAAAGTGTGATATTGTTTTAATATTGGAGGGAATATAAATGGCAAAAAATAAATCCAAAAGTGGAATGGGAGCAATTAAACGTTTTATTGGAAATAAAAACACAGTAACTGTGTTAGGTTTTGCTGCTTGTGTGTTAACTTTAATTATAGGTTATAGTATTCGAGTAAGGGACGCTATTTCTCCTACAAGTCTACCTGTAGCAAAAGAAACTATCCCATCTAGAACATTAATAACAAATGACTACGTTGGTAAAATTAACATTGCTTCAACTTATGTAAATGAAGCAAGCAATGTTGTAAGAAATGTCAAGGATGTTGTTGGTAAATATGTTTCTCATAAGACAACTATTCCTAAGGGAAGTTTATTTTATAAAGATCAATTAAGTGAAGCAAGTGAAATGCCAGATGCAGCATTTGCTAATATTGAAGATGGACAAACTATATATAGTTTAGCTGTTAATAAAGAAACAACATTTGCAAACTCAATAAGAGCAGGAGACTATATTGATTTATACATGTCTGCAACTGATTTTAATAATCAAAACTTAGTAATTTATGGATGTTTAATTAGAAGTATAAGAGTTTTAGCAGTAAAAGATTCGAAGGGTAATAATATTGTAAAAAATACATTAGCATATGGAGAACCCGCAGAATTATTATTTGCAGTAGATGATGCAATGTTTGACTTATTAAGAGAAACAGAGTGGGTTGATGGAAGTATTAAATTAAGACCAGTAATTTATAATAAAAACTATACTACAGCTGCTGGAGAAACCGAAGTTGGAAGTGAATACTTACAACAATTCATAAGAGATCAAGTTAGAGACTTTAATTAGGAGGATAAAAGATGGATAAAGAAAATATAAAAGTTAACATAAAAAGATTCTTTAGCAATCCCAACACTTTAACTTTTTTACTTGTTATAGCGTTAATTGTTGCTGTTTACTTTGTATATAGTTATTTAGTAAATCGTGCTGTTCAACCTGCAACACTTCCATATGCATTAAAAAAAATTACTGCTAAAAAGGAAATAACTAATGATATGGTTGATACAGTTAAAATAAGTGGAACATTTATTACTCAAACTGGACGTGGACTTGTTCAAAGCTCTCGTTCACTTTATGGAAAATATGTAGCAGAAGGTTATCAAATTCCTGAAAAAAGTTTTTTCTATACTGAACAATTAGTTGATGAAAAAACTGCTGAAAAGACTACTGTAACAGATGCACCAGATGGTTATACTGTCTTTGACCTTGACGTTGATTTCCATTCGACTTATGGTTGCTCAATAATGGCTGGAAATTATATAGATTTATATTTTAAAGCAGTAGATGATGATGACTATGTTATGTTCGGTAAATTTGTTGAAAGTTTAAAAGTAACTAAAGTAGTAGATAAAGATGGTAATGATGTATTTGCCTTAGATGATGATACGAAAGCACCAAATCCTGCAAAGCTTTATTTCATCGTACCTCGTGAATACAATGATTTATTAAGAAAAGCATTACTAATATCATCAAATAGTATTGAAATAATTCCAGTACCAAGAAATGCTGGATATTCAGAAAATCCAAAAGAAACAGAAATAGTAAATGAAGAAATTCAAAATTTCATTTTAAGCAAATCAGTTTATATAGCTGGATAATATTTAAATACATAAGAAAGGGATGGTCCTATGTTAAATTCAATATTTGATCAAATGGACTTTGGACCTTTAACTGAGTTTTTAGAAGAAGACGATATAACCGATATTTCTTATAGTAATGGTGGACAAGTTTGGCTAAAAACATTATCTAAAGGTATATACCAAATCAATAGACCAGATATTAATAATACATTCATGGAAAAGCTTGCTTTCCAATGTTCTAATGTTATGGGTAAGACTTTTAATATGGCTCATCCATTTCTAGATGCTGAATCTGCTGAATTACGTATGAACTTTGTACATGATTCAATTGCAACCAATGGAATTGCCTGTCTTATACGTAAAACACCAGCAAAAATAAGATTAAATAAAGATAAATTATTAAATGAACAATATGTAACAGAAAAAATACATGACTTCTTGCTTAAATGTGTTGAAGGGCACTGTAATATTATGGTTGCTGGAGAAACTGGTTCAGGTAAAACTGAGTTAGTAAAATACTTAGCTAGTAAAACAAAAGAAGATGAAAAAATTATAACAATTGAGGATACTCTAGAACTTCACTTGGATAAAATATTTCCAACACGTGATATTGTTGCAATGAAAACAAATAATATTGCATCATATACAGAATCTCTAGTAGCCTGCATGAGACAAAACCCAATCTGGATATTACTTGCCGAAGTTCGTTCTGCTGAAGCAGTTATGGCCGTACGTAACTCAATTTCATCAGGTCACCATATTTTATCAACAATCCATGCTGACCGAGCAATATCTATACCAATGCGTATGTATTCACTACTTGAATCTAGTCAAGATATTGAACAATTCTTAGGTTCAATTCATAGATATGTTCAAATCGGTATATATGTAAAGGGCTATTATTCTAAGCGTTTAGGAAGATTTCAACGTGAAATAATTGAAGTATGTGAATTCTATGTTGATCCGAAAACTCAAAAGCCAGAATCAAATCTTTTATATCAAAAACAATTAGATGGACGTGTAATAATGCGTAATCCTACACAAAATTTAAGAGATTACTTATCTATTGGTAATGTTGATTTACCAGATGATCCATTTGGTATTGGAGATGCAGAAGAAGGTTATGATGATACAAATAAAACTGCTGTTTCAACACAAAGTCCAGAAACAACTGCTCCAGTTCATAGTACTGATGATCCGTTTAATATGAATGGGGACGATACGTCAAGCGATTCTTCAGGAACTTCACCAAAAGTAATTCAACCTCAAATGCAAAATACTCAAGTGGCACCTGTTGCTCCAGTTACTCAAAGTGTACAAAATCAACAAGTAATACCTCAAGTGTCAACTCAAAAACCACAAGTTAGTAATCTTCAAAATCAACAAGTGCCAGTAGAAAAAACTACTGTTACTCCAGAGGCACCTCAAGCACAAAGACAAGTACAAGCAGTACCACAAGCAAATGCAAATGGAGTGCCTGTAGCAAATCAAGCTTCTAGTCAAGTAGCTAACCAAGCTTCTGGTCAAGTACAAATGCCAGCACAAACTTCACAACCAGCTATTGCTATACAACCAAATGTTGTTAATGCAAGTCAACAACCAATTCAACAAGCAAGCGTGATGCAAACAGCACCACAAACAAGTTAAAGTAAATGAAAGAAGGTATGCTATATGGAATTATTTATAATGTTAGTTATAGGTATATTCGTAGTTTCTTACCGCCAACAAAATGGTGAAAACGTTTATAAATTTATTGCTAATAGCATCAAAAATATTTATAACAAATATGCTCCTTATAGTTATCAAGAAGTTAGCCAAAAGAGTAAAGAACTAGGACAAGAATATGGACCAAAAGAATATTTAGTACAAGTAATTCTTATTGGTGGTTTGTTCTTAGTAATAGGTTATATCTATTTTTATAGTATTGTTATGGCAATACTTTATATGGGAATTTCTATAATGTTTATTCCATACTTAGCATATTTAAAAAATAAACGTGTTTAC
>CAZWST010000026.1:0-21976 GCA_964636965.1 uncultured Muribaculaceae bacterium | reverse complement strand
TTTAACCTCATTAGACTTAAGTAATTTTAATACATCAAAAGTTATACAAATGGATGGAATGTTTAATGGTTGTTCGAATTTTACCTCATTAGACTTAAGTAATTTTGATACGTCAAGAGTAACAAATATGTCGTATATGTTTAAGGATTGTTCAAAAATAACCTCATTCGACATAAGCAGTTTTAATACATCAAACGTAACAAAAATGTCGTATATGTTTTCTGGTTTTTCTAAATTTACCTCATTCAAATTAAGTAATTTTGATACATCAAATGTAACGACTATGGAAGCTATGTTTAGTAATTGTCAAACATTTACCTCATTAGACTTAAGTAATTTTGATACATCAAACATAACAGATATTTCGAGCATGTTCAAAGATTGTTCGAATTTAACCTCATTAGATTTAAGTAATTTTAATACATCAAACGTAACAAGAATGTCAAATATGTTTAATGGTTGTTCGAATTTAACCTCATTAGATTTAAGTAATTTTAATACATCAAACGTAACAAGAATGTCATATATGTTTGATGGTTGTTCGAATTTAACCTCATTAGACTTAAGCAGTTTTAATACATCAAAAGTAATAAATATGGATAACATGTTTAGTAATTGCCAAAGCTTAACCTCATTAGACTTAAGTAGCTTTGATACATCAAACGTAACAAATATGAATGGCATGTTTAGTTATGATACAGAACTAGCTAGTATAACCTATGGTGATAATTTTATTCATAAAACTTACGCTAGTTATAATAATATGTTCTTACAAGCGTCTAAAGCTAATAGACCAACTCACTCATCATGGGAAGGCTTATCATTATAAGAAAGGAAAATTATATATGGAAAATATTAAAGAATTATTAAAAAACAAAAAAATATTATTAGGAGTAATATGTTTACTAGTAGTCTTATTGTTAGTAGTATTTACTCCTAAGACTCTTAAATTAACTAAAGAAGAAACATTGTTAGAAGGATTTACATCCAAAGAAACTTTAATAGTTAGAATAAGTAATAATAAAATAAAAAATATCAAATTAACTAAAGAAATAGTTTTAAGTGATTATTACGATAGTCTTGGAACTTATTATAATTCACTAGAAAAAGTTTTAAATAATGGTTATTCATATCTAGGAGATAGTTATAATCTAAAAAAAGATAATAACAAAATTAAAGTAGATGTAGATACCAAAGAAAAAGGTATAGTTCTAAATAACTTAACTATTAAATATAATGGTGAAGACAAAACTTCTTTAAGATACGATATTGAAACTGATTTGAAAAGTGAATCAAGTATAAATGTAGGTGAAAAGGTAAGTAAAAAACAACTTAAGAAAAAGTTAAAAAAATACGGCTATAAGTAAGAAGATAAAGAAATTTATCTTCTTTTTATATGCTTTCTTTAAGTGCTATGATATAATTGTTATGGTGAAGTAAACTGTGAACGATAAGATAAAAAATATACTAGAAAAGTTACAAGAAAAAGGATTTACTGCTTACGTAGTAGGTGGCTTTGTAAGAGACTATTTACTTGGAATTGAAACTTATGATGTTGATATTGCTACATCTGCTGAGCCAAAAGACGTAAGAGATATCTTTGATTTAAATAATGACACTAGTGAAAATTACGGCAGTATTCTAATAAAAGATAAATTATATAATTATGATATTACTACTTATAGAAAAGAACTAAAATATGAAAACAGAAAACCTATCGAGTATGAATTCGTAGATACAATTGAAGAAGACATCATAAGAAGAGATTTTTCAATAAACTCTTTATATATGGATTCATCTGGAAAAATATATGATGTAGTAGGTGGACTAAAGGACCTTGAAGATAAAGTCATTAGAATGGTTGGAAACATTAATGATAAGATGACTGAAGATCCACTTCGTATCTTAAGAGCAATTAGATTTGCATCCACCCTAGGTTTTGAATTAGAAAGTAATCTAAAAACCTATATAAAACAAAATACTCAATTACTAAGAACTATTAGTTATACAAGGAAAAAAGAAGAATTAGATAAAATATTTTCATCTTCTAGTTGCATATCTGGAATAAACTTATTAAAAAAATTAAAAATAGATGCAGATTTAGAAATCGAAATACCTGATAATATTATAGAGTCTATTAATCCAATAGGTGTATGGGCTCAAATTGAAATAAAAGGAGATTATAGTTTTTCGAATCAAGAAAAAGATACAATGGAAAAAATCAAAAAGATTTTAAATTATGGTATAATAGATAATATAGTTTTATATGAGTATGGTTTATATCCATCAATTATTGCATCAGACATTCTTGGTTTAAATAGGAATTACATAAGTGATACTTATAAGAACTTACCCATTTATTCAGCTAAAGATATAGCTATAAATGGAGATGAAATAATAGAGTTATTAAATATAACACCTGGAAGTATTATTAAAGATATTTTTAGAGATATTGAAATAAATATATTAGATGGAAAATTAAAAAATCAAAAAGATGAACTAAAAGAATATATAAACAAGAATTGGAGGTAAAAATATGAATGAAGTAGTATTTAAAACATTAAAAGAAAAAGACTTCGTTATAAAAAACTTTTTAATTAAAGTAGCTTTAGAATTAAAACTATCTTTAAATGAAACAGTTCTTCTTATATATTTTATGAATCAAGAAGAACCTACTTTAAATATTCCAAATATTACTTCAAATGTTTATCTTCAAGAAAAAGAAATAATGGAAGCATTTTCTAAATTAATCAATATTAATTTAATAACTGTAAATGTCGTTAAAGATGAAGATGGAATAAGAAAAGAAATTATATCTTTAGATAATATAATACGTTATGTTACTACTGATATAACAAAAAATCACAATACTCACGAAAATGAAAATTTATTTGAAACATTTGAAAGAGAATTTGGTCGTCCACTTAGTACAATGGAATTTGAAATAATAAATGAATGGCTTGATTCGGGATACACTAAAGAATTAATTCTAGAATCCTTAAAAGAATGTGTTTATAATGGCTATAAGAGTTTAAAAAGCATTTCATCACAACTAGAATATTGGAAAGAAAAAGGATATAAAACAAAAGAGGATATTCAAGCAAGTCTAAAGGAAGAAGCAGAGAAATCTGAGCCATTAGATTTATTTGACTATAATTGGTTAGAAGATGAATAATGATTTTTTTCAAATACTTGATGAAATTGTTCCGAACCCCACGTGTACACTTAATTATACTAAAGATTATGAATTATTGATCGCAACTATGCTTTCAGCTCAATGTACAGATGAAAGAGTAAATAAAGTTACACCAATTCTTTTTAAAAAGTATGATATATTCAAACTTGCAAATGCGAATAAGGATGACATAATTGATATCATAAGACCATGTGGTAATATGAACAAAAAGAGTGAATACATAATAAAAATAGCTAAATCGCTAGTAAAAGACTATAATGGGACCGTTCCTAATGACCGCACATATTTAGAAAACCTTCCTGGTATTGGAAGAAAAACTACTAATGTAGTTTTAGCAAATATTTATAATGAACCAACGTTTGCTGTTGATACTCATGTAGAAAGAGTATCAAAAAGACTCGGATTTGCCTTACCTGAAGATGATGTTCTTGAAGTTGAAGAAAAGTTGATGAAATTATTTCCAAAAGAAAAATGGATTAGATTACATCACCAATTATTACTCTTTGGAAGGCATACATGTTTGAGTCGCAATCCACTATGTGAAAATTGTCGAATGAAAAAATATTGTAAAAGAAAAAGTGCTTAAATAGCATTTTTTTCTTTACAAAAATAATTAAAAATTTTATAATAAAAACCATATCTTGAAGGAGGTTATAATCGTGTTAGAAAACTTACCAGTATTACTACTAAAAAAACTCGTATTATTTCCATATCAAGAAGTACGTTTAGAATTAAATATTGAGTTGAGCAAAAAAATTATAGATATTGCAATAAACTCATATAATAGTAAGGTTTTAGTAATATGCCCAGCCAATACACTAGAGATAAATCCATCTGCAACAGATTTACCAGAAATAGGTGTTATTGCTAAAATAAAATCAAGTTTAGAGTTACCAAACGGAAATTATCGTGTAACAATAACTGGTATAACTCGTGTAGTTGTAAAAAATTATAAAAATTTTGAAAGTATCCCTGAAATTTTAGAAGCAAAAGTAAAAAGAACATACATTGATAACTCTAATAAGACTGAAGAGGCTGCAATATTAAGAACCTTAAAAGCTGCTATAGATAATTACATGCAGGCAAATCCATCTGCCTCAAACTCAGTTGTTAATACAATTACTAATATTGATGACTTAGATATGCTTACTGATATAATCACTAATTACATGCAATTTGATTATCATAAAAAAATCTATTATATGAATGAGTTTGATTATGTTGCTAGAGCAAATAGACTTATAAAAGATATTAATCTTGAATTAGAAGTAATTAATATTGAAACAAAGATAGATGATGAAATAAGGGAAACATTTGATAAGGAACAAAGAGATTATATTCTAAAACAAAAAATTTCTAAATTAAATGAAGAACTGGGTATAAACGCTGATAAACAAACTGAACTATCTCTTTATAATGAATTAATAGATAATCTTTCTATTTCTAAAAGAATAAAAGATAAATTTAAAGAAGAAGTAAAAAAATATTCATATACTTCTGAATCTAATCCAGATTCGTCTGTAATACGCAATTACTTAGATACGGTATTAAATTTACCATGGGAAAAAGAATCAAAAGATGAAGAAGATATCAATAAGATAAAAAAGAGTTTAGATAAAGAACACTATGGATTAATTGAAGCTAAACAAAGAATAATCGAGTATATAGCTATAAAGAAGAATAATCCAGAGATCAATGCTCCAATAATTTGTTTAATTGGGCCTCCAGGAGTAGGTAAAACTACCTTAGGTATATCAATAAGTAAAGCACTAAATCGTGAGTTTGCAAAAATAAGTGTTGGTGGTCTTAACGATGCAACTGAGTTAACTGGACATAAAAGAACATATTTAGGTTCTTCCCCTGGTAAGATAATGCAAAGTATAAAAAAATGTGGAACAAAAAACCCTGTAATATTAATCGATGAGGTTGATAAAATTGTTAATGATTTTAAAGGAGATCCATCAGCAGTCTTATTAGATATTTTAGATCAAAGCCAAAATAATATATTTATAGATAACTATATTGAAGAACCATTTAATTTATCTAAAACATTATTTATCTTAACGGCAAATGATATCAATCAAATACCTCCAGCACTAAAAGATAGATTAGAAATAATTGAACTAAGTTCCTATACAGAATTTGAAAAAATGGATATAGCTAAAAAACATATAATACCAAAAATAGTTTCAGAGTATAAGATTAAAAAGATTAAGATTACGGATGATGATTTATTATACATAATTAATTCATATACAGCTGAATCTGGCGTTAGAGAGTTAACTCGTGTATTAGAACGTATTTATAGAAGTACTATCATAAGTGAAAAACAAATTAAATCAATAACAAAAGCCCTAATAAGAGATTGTTTAGGACCAGAGAAATATGATTATTCACTAAATAGAACTAATCATCCAGGCTCAGTTTCAACATTAGGAGTTACTCCATATGGTGGAACGATAATCTCAATTGAATCCATTTTAATAAAAGGGTCAGGGAACATTTTACTAACTGGCAATGTAAAAGATTCAATTAAAGAAAGTTCAGAAATTGCTTATAGTTATATAAAATCAAATCATAAAGATTTTAAAATAAAAGATAATATATTTACGGATTTTGATATTCACATCAACGCCTTAAATTACAGTATAAAAAAAGATGGTACATCAGGTGGTATAGCGTTTGCAACATCAATTCTTTCACTATTATTAAATATTGAAGTAGATAATAAAATTGGTTTTACTGGAGAAATAACTCTTCATGGAGATATTTATAAAGTTGGTGGAATAAAAGAAAAACTCATTGGTGCTTACAATAATGGTTTTAAAAAAGTATTTATTCCTAAAGAAAATAAAAATGACCTTGAAAAAGTACCTAATGAAGTTTTAGATAATCTAGAAATAATCTGTGTATCTAATTACAATGATATATATAATACTTTATTTAAAAAGAGTAATTAATACTCTTTTTTTTCATATAAATTACTAGAAAGGAAAGAATATGAAAAAAGTATATAATTTAAAAAAAGAATTACCCTTTAGTGAAAATATCAGTAGTATAACTAGTATAAGCTTAGATACAACATTCAATGAGACAAAAGAAGGATTTGAAGGAAAATTTTTAGTAGAAGGAAACTATAAAACTCATGAATTATCATTAAATAAAAAAGAATTTAAATATGATATAGATTTTAAAGAGGAAATTGATGCACTTGAAGAAGGTTCACTTAATCTTGAGGTTGAAGATTTTACTTATGAACTTGAAGACAATAACTTAGTAATATACATAGATTACAATGTAACATATGATGAAGAAAAAAATGATGATGAATTTAATGAAGAAGAGTTTGAAAGATTCTTAGAAGATCACGAAGTAGATATTGTTAATTTAAATAATAATGAAGAACAAAATGAGATTAAATTAGTTCAAGAAATAAAAGAAGAACCAGAAGAGATTAATGAAGAAGATGAAGATAAAGAAGTAGAAGAAAAAGAACCAGAAGAAATGGATACTCAAGAAAACTTAGAACGTGATGTTACAATTACTCCAAACGTTGATGAAAGTGATGCAACCGAAGTAATATTAAAAACAATAGATAAAGAAGAAAAATATATTACATATCACGTATACGTTTGTGAAGAAGATGATACATTTGAATCAATTTCCGAAAAATTTAAAACTACTAAAGAAGAAATTCGCGAATACAATGATATAACAGATATTGAATATGGTAGAAAAATTATAATCCCAGTAAAAGATGAATAAAATAAGAAAAATTGGCAAAGTTTCCATATTAGATGAAAATCAAGTAATTAAAGAAGACAAAAATAATAGTGAAATATTTGAATATTTAAAAACAAGAAGTTTTGATAATTTCTTAAGTCCACTTGAAAGAAATGAAAATAGATCAACATATCCATATATAAAAGATAGATCAATAGATAATTATCAAAAAGGAGAAGACCTAATAAAAGTCGCAGCGCTTCTTCATAATAAGACTTCTTTTAATAAAGAGATAAATTCAACAAAATATAAAGAAATACACGATAACATAATTGGTCATATTAACTATTTAGATAAATATTATTATGAATACTTAGATAAAATCGAGCTAAAAGAATATCCATCTCCAAGTGAAACAATATTTTTAAGAAATTATTCAAAACTTCTAAGCCTCTTTGATTTTTTAAAAGAAGAAATAGATTCATGGTATGAAATGGCTAAGGATAACACTAAAAAAAGAGTTTCCTTAAATCATGGGAATTTAAGTTTAGACCACTTTCTTAAAAGCGATAAAGATTATTTAATAAGTTGGGATAAAGCCATGTTTGATTCACCAATTCTTGATATTACCAACTTATACCATAATGAGTGGAACACTGTTGATTTTAGTTCACTACTAAAAAACTACTTGGAAAAATGTAGTTTAAGTGATGAAGAAAAGAAATTGTTATTTATCAATTTGGCAATACCAAAAAAACTTGAAAAAAGTAATGATGAAATGATTAATGTAATGAATACCAGTAGCTTCTTTGATTATATTTATAAAACAGAAAACCTAATAAGGCCATATTATTCGAAAAAGCAAGAAAAAGAGTAAGAATACTTCAATAAGCAAAATAAATAAATTGAATCTAAGAGGTAGAATTAAAGTAATTATAACTTGATAAAATATAAGAACAGAAAGTATAAGTATGGCAATGATTGTAAAAACACCTCCACCTCTATGAGGTTTATTACATTTATTAGAGTTACCACATCCACAAGAATTATTCCACATATACATCACCTAATTTAGTATATTCAAAAAGTAAATAATATGTTATATAGAAAGACTACATGTCTTTTTTTATTGTAAAAAAATATTACTTATTCTATAATATTATTAGAATAGGAGAGTAATTATGAGGAATAAAAATGGGTTTATTGCAACAAGCATTCTTTATACTTTTTTTCTTGTTTTTTTAACTTTATTTGTTGCTTTAATTGCTAACTATTTACATAATCGAATTTTACTCGGTAAAATAGAGGAAAACTCACGAGATAAATTATATGGAATAAATAATACAAAATTAACAGATTTAGAAATAGGTTCACATATAAGATTTAAAAGTGACGAGAACTTACTTAATTCTGATGCAACTTGGATTTTAGCAGCTATTGAAGGATCAGAACCTTCAAAAAAATACTATTTTATAAGTGACTTAAATGCTGCTAAATTAAGTGTCATGTATAAAATTCCAAATGTCGATAAGATTAGCAAATATCACACACTAACTGTAAATTTATATGAAAATCTTCTAAGTAATGGAGAATATAATAAAGCTATTACTTATGGAGGATTCCAAGTCTACTCCGTAACATCATCATTTTTAGCAAGAATTAGACGTGATGTTAAAGATCCTTTCGTCTTATCAGAAATAATGAACCCAGGTGGTAACTACTTAGTTTATATTGATCAAACAATAACTGGTGCTGGCCCAAGTGGTATAGCAAGTTCATACAATGCTGGAGAATACTATGAAATAAAAAGATACAATTTCTCAAGTAGTAATCAGGTAAGTCTTCTATCTAAATACTGTGGAGGTTCTTTTAATGGAACTGTTGCTACATATGTCCCTAATAACACATTTGGTTATATTAACATTGATAATGAACCAATTGATAAGAGTACAAAATATGCAAGCTATTGTTACTATGCTTCCGTTGTACCTTATAATCATCCCGTTTCGGAACAAGTTGTGCAAATTCCTGAAAATAAACCAAATGATTTACTCTCATCTAAATTAAGCAATCTTTATAATTTCCGATTAGTTGCAGAACGAACTATAAATTCATCAGCCACAAATACATATATAGCTGGAGGAAAAGGAACATCTTTAGATCCATATATATTTACAAATGGGGTGAAGCAATCATGAGAAAGAAAAATGGTTTTGTATTTATGGAAACCATAGTTGTAATAAGTGTTCTTTCAATAACTCTTTTACTTCTATTTGGTTCATATTCATATATTCTAAGAAAGTCTCGTTCTAAAAATACTTTTGATACTACTGAAACAATTTATAAAACATACTATGTTAAACAAATACTTGATAATTATAAAAGAGAAATGGGTCGTACAGGTAACAGTGTAGAAGTCTATGCAGTAGATCACTTATCATCTACTTCTGAATGTACTAAACAGACATATTCATCTGGATATAGTTATATATGTGATTTATCAAATCCTTCTTATAATGGCTATTTATCACAAATTAAAACTGCCTTTGAAGTTGATAAAATCTATTATTTAAATCCAAAAAGAATCGTAAATTCTCCAAATGAAAATGAATGGCTTAATAAGTTTGATGCAACAACTATAGATTATGTTAGAAGTATCAGTGCATCATTCGATAAGTACATACTAGTTGTTAAATATAAAAAGAATTATAGTGATGGCTCTTATGAAGTATTTCACTCATCAATGGAGGTGAATTCATAATGAGAACTAAAAATGGTACAACAATAGTAGAAATATTAATCAGTATAATTATAATTGCTATAGTGATGGGATTACTATTTACCATGTTGATACAAGTTAGAAATGAAGATAAATCTAATCAGATTCAATCCAATTTTGTAATTAATCAATCGACAATGATAAAAGAAATAGAAGAAGATATTGTTAATTACGGTGTAAAAAGCATTTCTTCATGTAATTTAAGTGAAGCTAATATTTCACTTTCAGTTTTAAATCAAGGATATGAATCGAGTTTTAAATGTGTAAAATTAGAATTTGCAGCAGATTATACAGAAGATAAAATAGGTTTTATTATGTTATATAATACTTATGCTAAATATGATGTAGAAAATGGAAAATACCAAGGTGTATCCGATACTGCAAGATGGATGATTCAATATGTCCGAGGAAGATATAATAAACATACAGCAGCAGGTCCAGTTCTAACCTCATGGAATAATGCAACTCAATTAATGAAAGACTACCCTGGATACGTATCAACTGATGAAAAAGCATATGTTTCCTATACAGCAGCTGTTGGAACTACAAATGCTGCATCAGTAGTAATTCCAATTGTAAATGGTGATGGTGAACATTATGATATAAATCTTTCATTCACCTTTCAAGGAAATAATAATTTCAAATGCCTTACAAGCGACAAAAACAAATTAGATTGTCGTTGTAACGGAAGTAAAGTGTTATGTGAACAAACTTATCACTAAACCTATAATTAAGGTAATAAATCGAGATTTTATGATAAATTTATAATCAATTAAGGTATCCTTTAGGATACTTTTTATTTGAGTAAATATACTAATTCCACCTAATGAAAGCATTACTAAATATAATTGGGTTGAATTTAAATACATTTTATTTCGATAAAGTGCTGTAGATAATTCTAAAAAAGATGATATTAATGTATTAAATAAAGGATTTAAGAATGGTAGCATATAACTTAAACACATAAATATCGTAACACTACCAAGTATATTAATAATTATATTCATATTATTACATATTGACTCACTCAAAGAAAAATTAGCATATTTACTAGTAATATTATAATTATCACTAACATATTTATTTCTTAAAATAAGTCCAGTAATAATATTACTAATCCAAATAATTATTAGTACCCTTAATCCAGCAAAATTTATAATTAAAAAAGGATTAAAGAAGAAAGTAAATGACATTATCTTTGTAATATCTGTTACTGTAATTAAACCATTATCATGAAGGCTTTTTAATATTTTCGCGTTCGTTGGAGTACCACTTAATAGACTCATAACAAAGACAAAAGCCGAATAAGGACTAGTCTTAAAAATATGCTTAAATATATTACCAAAAAACTTAGTTATATAAAAAATAAATTTAGTTGAAAGAAGTAAATCAACCAATATAAATGTCGGAAATAATACAGGAAATAAGCTTTTACTCCAAAAAGTTAATGCCGTTGTTGCACCCAATAAACATGCATCTTTACGTATAATAAATATAAATAGTAATAATATAATAAATAAATTTCTCATAAAATTCCTATTCTAATGATATAATCAACTTGGTGATACATTTGAAAACAAGATTAAAAGAACTTATAAAATACCTTAAGGATAATATCATATTTTTTATAGTTTTAACTGCTGTTATAATTCTTTTTAATATTAATATACCATACTCAATTTATTCTCCAGGAGGACTTATAAATATTGATAAAAGACTTTCTGGATCTGTTAATAAGAGTAACGGAAAACTTAATTTAACTTATGTAACTTTTTCTGAAGGAAAAATTCCTAATATCTTACTTGCACTTATACTTAATGACTGGGATATTGTTAAAAATGAAGATATCGTGTTAGACAATGAAACACTAGAAGAATTAAATAAAAAAGAAAGAATTCAATTATACTCATCTATATCTAATGCAACTTACTTAGCTTACCAAAAAGCAGGCAAAAATATTCAAATAACTGGGGATGCAAGCTATATTGTATCCATTTCCGATTATGCAGAAACAAATACCAAAATTGGAGATAGAATTTTAGAATTAGATGGAAGCGCTATACATAACTTTAATGATATATTAAATATTATTAATAAACATGAGATAAATGACAAAATAGAGATAAAGATTTTAAGAGAAGAGAAAGAAATTGATTGTTATGCTTTTGTAAAAGATGATGAAGGAACTAAAAGAATTGGTATAGGTGTAAATAAAATAAATACCTATAAAATGGACCCTCAAATAGAATATAAATATAAAACCAATGAATCAGGGTCATCTGGTGGATTAATGCTTTCTTTAGCTATTTATAATGCTTTAACTGAAGAGGATATAACACACGGAAAAAATATTTCTGGAACTGGAACTATTTCAGAAGAAGGCGTAGTAGGTGAGATAAGCGGAGTAAAGTACAAACTATCTGGAGCAGTAAAAAATAAAAGTGATGTATTTATCGTTCCAGAAGCCAATTATAAAGAAGCAATAGATCTAAAAAATAAAAATAAATATAAAATAGAAATAATAAAAGCAACATCTTTTGATCAAGTATTAGATGAACTAAAATTACTAGGAAATTAAAAATAAGACTTTTTAAAAACTCAAAAATTTTATATAATAATACTTGCAGGTGGTAGTATGAAACTAAGTGACATAAATGTAAATGATTTATCTCCAATGATGCAACAATATGCATCTATTAAATCAAGATATAAAGATGAACTTCTATTCTTTAGATTAGGAGACTTTTATGAACTATTCTTTGAAGATGCTGATATAGCTAGCCATGAACTAGAATTAACTTTAACAGGAAAAAACGCTGGACTTAAAGAAAGAGTTCCGATGTGCGGAATCCCATATCATGCTGTTAAACCATATATTGAAAAACTCGTAAATAAAGGATTTCGTGTTGCAATATGCGAACAACTTGAAGACCCAAAAAGCACAAAAAACATGGTTAAAAGAGATGTAATTGAAGTAATAACTAAAGGAACACTTGTTGATTTAGAATTCCTAACCGAAAATGATTTTAATTATATTGGAAGTATAATTGACTATAAATATGTTTATCTTCTAACATACACAGATGTATCAACTGGTGAAATTTCATCAATATTCATAAATCATAATAATGATTCAATCATAAATGAAGTATTAAATCTAAATTTAAAAGAAATTATCATTAAAAACGATTTTCCTATTGATTTAATAAATATATTTAAGAACAACTATGGAATAAACATATCAATAAGTGATGATGAACTTGATAATATGTATGAATCTATTTACGAAGAAGTAGATGATGAAAGAATTATTGTCGGAATAAAACATATTTTATATTATTTACATGTTAAAGAACTTAAAGATTTATCACACTTAAATCATGTTAAATTACTTAAAAAAGATGAATATTTAAAAATGGATGTTCATACAATCAGAAATTTAGAATTAGTAGAAACACTAAGATTAAAAGAAAGAAAATATTCACTTATCTGGTTACTTGATAAAACTAAAACAGCTCCAGGAGCAAGATGTTTAAGAAATTGGTTAATGAATCCTTTAAAAGATAAAAATGAAATTGAAAAAAGATATGATTATATAGATTTATTTAATTTAAACTTTTTACCTAGAGAAGAATTAAGAAATGATTTATACGAAGTATACGATCTTGAAAGATTATGTGGTAAAGTAACCTGTGGTTCACTAAATGCTCGAGATCTTCTTCAAATAAAAAAATCTCTTGCAGTAATACCTGATATGAATCGCATACTAAATAATATTAACTATGAGGTAAATATCTTAGAACATAAAGAATTATACGAACTTCTAGAAAGTGCAATAGATGAAGATGCACCAATTTCTGTAAGAGAAGGAAATATTATCAAAAAAGGTTATTCACGAGAACTTGATGAACTAAGGTCGATTAGAAGTGGTGGAAAAGAGTTTATTTCTAGTATTGAAGCGGAAGAAAAAGAACGCACAGGTATTCAAAACCTTAAAGTTGGATTTAATAAGGTATTTGGTTACTATATTGAAGTTACTAAGGGACAAATTGATAAAATAGATCCAACCCTCGGTTGGGAAAGAAGACAAACACTTACTGGTGCTGAAAGATTTATAACTCCAAAACTTAAAGAAAAAGAAGAACTTATCTTAAATGCTGAAGAAAAAATAATTGAACTTGAGTATGAGATATTTAATAATATTAGATCTACTTTAAAAGAAAATATCTTTAAATTAAAAGAAACAGCACAAACTATTGCTGAAATAGACTGTTTAGTATCTCTTAGTGTTGTATCAGATGAATTACATCTAGTAAGACCTAAAATCAATAATGAACATAATGTTTTAATAAAAGATGGATTCCATCCAGTAGTTGAGTTTGTTAGTGGAAACGAATACATTAAAAATGATATTATAATGGATACAAATACCTCAACACTTCTAATTACTGGACCAAACATGTCAGGTAAATCAACATATATGAGACAGTTCGCTATTACAGCAATACTTGCACAAATGGGTTCGTTTGTTCCTGCATCTTCCGCAGAAATTCCAATATTTGATTCAATCTACACACGAATCGGTGCATCCGATGATTTGGTAAGTGGAGAATCAACTTTTATGGTAGAAATGCTTGAAGCCAAAAATGCTATTGTTAATGCAACAGAAAATTCACTAATACTATTTGATGAGTTAGGACGTGGAACATCAACATTTGATGGAATGAGTCTAGCAAGAGCGATACTAGAGTATGTTACTGAAAATATTAGCTGCAAAACACTATTTTCTACACATTATCATGAATTGGTCGACTTAGAAAAGAAATATAAAAGAATAAAAAATGTTCATGTTGATGCAATTGAAGAAAATGGCACTATTACCTTCCTACATAAAGTCTTACCTGGAAGTGTATCAAAGTCTTATGGTATTCATGTTGCCTCACTTGCTGGAATGCCAGAAGAACTATTAAATCGGGCTCAAGAATTCCTCGATTACTATGAAAATGAAAAAAGAACTAAAAAAAGTGAAACAATGGCTGAGCAAATGAGTTTAGATTTAGAAGAAAAAAACGATGATAAACTAACTGAACTAATTAAGAATATCGAGCCAATGAACATAACTCCACTTGAAGCTATTAACTTAATATTTAAAATTAAAGAAATATCTAAAAAGAAATAGATATTTCTTTTTTTTCGACAAAATAATCATACAAATACTGATATTATCTCATTGGTGATACAAATGAAACATGCAATATTAACTGCTTTTCCTTTTATATTATCAATTGTATTATGTATTATTTTTATGGATACAGCAAATGAAGAAAAAAATATACCTGTAATAAGTGAAGTACTAATTGCTAAGACTTTTAAAACTGGTGTATTTGATAATTTAGAAGAAGCAGAAAAAGAAGCTAATTTAAAAAAAGGTATAGTAATATCTAATAATGAAAAGTACGAAGTTATAATAGGTATACTTAAGCGTTCTTCAAATCTTGAGCGTATGATCGATTATTTAGATGAAAAAAACACTTATTATTATATAGAAGATATTCATATAACAGACTCATTCAATGACATCTTAAATAAATATGAAGAATTAATGAATTCATCTACATCTTCTGTTGCATTTTTACAATTAAATAAAAAAATATTAGAAAGGTATAAAATTTTATATGAAAGTTAAAGAAATGCCTACATCTTTCCAACCAAGAGAAAGAATGCTCAAATTTGGTGTAGAAAACTTAAGTGATGTTGATCTATTAAGTATTATATTAAGAAGCGGAACAAAAGATAATAACGTAAAAGAAGTAGCGTCAAATATATTATCATCAATTGGTGGACTTAATAACTTTAATGATGTCGGGATAAGAGAATTATCAAAAATTAAAGGAGTTGGTACAGTAAAAGCCTTAACTCTTCTGGCATCAATTGAACTAGGATTAAGGGTTAATAGTAAAGAAATAGAAATCAATATGAACTTATCTAACTCAGAATCAATTCATGAAGCTTTCAAAAGTTTATTTATAAATATCCATCAAGAAAAAGTATTAGGAGTATTTTTAGATTCTAAAAAAAGATTAATTTCATATAAAGTCTTATTTATAGGAACTCTTGATAAAAGTATAGTACACCCACGAGAGATATTTAATGAAGCCATAAAAGTACATGCATCTTCCCTTGCCATAATTCATAATCATCCATCAAACGATATATTACCAAGTAAAGAAGATATTATCATAACTAACAAAATAAAAGAATGCGGTGATCTACTAGGTATTCCTTTATTAGATCATTTAATAACCAATGGAAGGGAGTATTATAGTTTTTATGATAAGTTTTATCAAAAATAATACCATTTATATAATCCTTTTATTATTATTTATTTATAAAGGAATATTTGTAAATATTATTTCAAATATAAATACACTTTTTACTAAAAATAATAATAATGAATTAACTGAAATAAACTTACTTAAAGAAGAAAATAAGAAAATAAAAAAAGACATTGAAGAAATTACTAATTTAAAAAACAGTTATAATATAGATTATAAATTAACCAGATTAAGCTATAGATTAACTTACTCTGAAAGTGAATTTTATATAACGGGGTCTAACTATAAAGTAAATGATTTATTAGTTAATTCAAATGGACTAGTAGGTATAATAAAAGAAATAAAGAATGATTATTCAGTATGCACAACCCTAAAGAGTGTAAATAATTTAAGTATAAATATTAATAACTCATTTGGCACTATCTCAAAATATGATGGAAAATACTTTATTGCAAATGATCTATCTAATTATGATGATGTACATATTAATGATTATGTGTATACATCAAAAATAGGAGAAAATAGTAATATTATTTTAGTAGGAACAATCGAAAAAATAGAAGAGCATGAAGTAAGTAAGACAATATATATAAAAAGTAATGTAGATTTTAATAATTTAAACTATTTATACGTAGTAGGTTAAAATGCTTTATATTATATTTGATTTAATTACTCTTAATTTCTTAAATCTTAAAACATCACTTTTTTTATATTACTTAAACTATATTAGTACAAAAGAATTTATATTAAGTGTTTTCCTATTATATATCATAAATGAAAATATAGTGTTAGTTACGATAATAGTTATAATGTATTTACTTACTATATTACTTTATAAATATATAAATAAATATTTTGTCTTTGAACTAATTATATATACGTTCTTCTATTTTGTTCTTTTTAGAATTGATTCTTATTATTTTATAAATATATTACTAGTAATAGTTTTAAAGTACACAAAATATAATCATATTAGGTGAAGTACAATGAATATAACATATATAAAAAGAATTCTTAATAGAATATTACTATCTATAATAATATTCTTTTTTCTTTGTCTAATTATAGATAATAATATAGTAAGTGACAAATATATTCTAAAAAATAATATTGATTTTTCCTATATTAGAAGTAAAAGTAAAATCTTATTTGGTTCATCTCTTTTAAAAAAAGATAGTTTTGTAACCAGTGAAAAGTTAAAATATCATTCAATAGAAAAATATAAAAATGGTTATAAGCTAATAGTAGATGACTATTATGTAATAAAATCTCTTGAAGAAGGAGTAGTAGTTTTTATTGGAACTCTTGAAGATGTTGGAAAAACTATAAAAATAGAATCAAGTGATGGATTAACTATAAGCTACTCAAACTTAGAAAATATAAGTATTAATATGTATGACTATGTAAAAAAAGGTTCTGTCTTAGGGAGTGTTATTAATGGTAATTTATATATGCAATTTGAAAAAAAATAAGGAATATTTAAATTATGAAAATTTCTTATAAAATACATATTACAGCTCTTATATTCTATACGATACTGATTTTATCAGGATATATTAATTATTTATTTAATTATTTAATAATTATATTAATACATGAACTTGGTCATATAATTACTTTAAAATTACTTAAGATTAATATTAATTCAATAACAATATATCCCTTTGGTGGAATAATTAATACAGATGTAACATATAATCTTGAGTCAAATAAATTATTATTAATTAGTATCTCTGGAATCCTTTTTCAAATTATTTGTTTAGTGATATTTAATGGTTATACTAGTGATATATTTATAGAGTTGAATATTAATTTAATTATATTTAATTTACTACCAATATATCCTAGTGATGGATCAAAAATAATGACTTCAATTCTTGAAAGATTTATATCTTATCGTCGTGTCTTAATAATATCTAATATTACAAGTTTTATTATTTTATTTTTCTTATTTATATATAGTAAAAATATTTTAATATTTATACTCTTATATGTTATGAATATCAAAATTGTGATGCTTTTTAACTATATTTATAATAAATTTATTTTAGAAAGATATCTTTATAAAAGAAAATATAAAAAGGATGTTTATATAAAGAATATAAATCATATAAAAAAGTGTAGAAATAATTTTATAAAATGTGATAATATATACATGGAAGAAGGAAGATACCTTAATCGTAAATTTGGTGAAATCTATTGACAAACCAGTATATTTTTGGTATCATCTATCATGTTTGTAAGTATTCATTACAAACCGCACTAAAAAGGTTATAAAAGTTTCAAATGAACACCTTAAAGGCGAGTCTTCAAAAAATTATAAGGAGGTAAAGTAATGAAAGCAATATTCGAAACTGGTGGAAAACAATACTACGTTTCTGAAGGTGAAGAGATTTTTGTTGAAAAACTAGATGCTGAAGTAGGATCTTTAGTAGATTTTACTAACGTTAATCAAGTTGGAGATAAGATTGGAACACCTTATGTTAAGGGTGCTAAAATTACATGTGAAGTTGTAAAGCATGGAAAAGCAAAAAAAATTGTAGTATTCAAGTATAGACCTAAAAAGAAATATCGTAATACTAGAGGTCATAGACAACCATATACAAAACTTGTTGTTAAAAAGATTGTAGGTTAATATGATAATTATAAAATCGAAGTCTAATCTAATCACTATTGAAGGACATGCGGATTATAAAGATAAAGAGGATATAGTATGTGCTAGCGTATCATCAATAATGTATACAACAGTAAATGCTTGTCTAAGATTTAATCGCTCATCAATAGAATATAAAGATGATGGTAACATAGTAAGTATTAAAATATTAAAAAATAGTGATGCTATTGATATACTAATAGTTAACATGCTTTCTTTATACAAAGAATTAGCTTCAAAATATCCAAATAACATAAAAATTGAAAGCGAGGAATAATCATGTTAGAATTTATTAATTTAATTTCCATAGATATTCAACGTTTTGCCCATGTTAAAGCACAAGGTTCAACTCACAATGGACGTGATAGTGTTGGTCGTAGATTAGGAGCTAAAGCAGCTGATGGAGAAAAAATCAATGCTGGTTCAATAATTTATAGACAAAGAGGAACTAAAATTTACCCTGGTAAAAACGTAGGAATGGGAAAAGATCATACTCTATTTGCTTTAGTATCTGGTGTAGTTAAATACGAAAGATGCGGAAGAGATAAGAAAAAAGTAAGTGTTTACGAAGTTAAGTAAACACTTTTTCTTTGCAATAATACAGTCTATGTATTAAAATAGTAATTATAAGGAAATGGGTGGTTTTAATGCGTTATGCTTTTGTTACTTTAAGTATTGTTGCAATATGGATTTCTATTACTATTTTGAGTTTTATATTAAATTATAATGGGCTTATTTTACCAATACTAGCACTTGCTTTGACTATTATCATATTTGAAATCGGAATAGGTGGTAAAAAGTGAAAACGTCATTATTTAATTTACTGAAAAAATTTATTGCCATTAAACTCTCTCATAAAACAAATAAGGAAAATTTATATAAAAAAGAATTGTTTTATTTTCTTAAAGCCAAAAGTGGTGTTTATAATAAATTCTTACAAGTGTTATGTATAACTCATAAATTTATGGAAGGATGGAGTGGTGCAAAAGAATACGCTGTCTTTAACCAAGCAGATGGAGAATACATCGATTTAAAATCAGTAGTGCCAAAAATTGAAGAGTATAAAAGCATAAGTGAAGAACCCATTTCAATCGGATCTTTTGCACAAGTATATAAAGCAATAACCAAAGATGATAAAGTACTTGCTTTAAAAATCTTAAAACCAAGTGTAAAAAGCCATTTAAAGAAAGATTTGAGATTCTTAAAAAGAATGGTTAAAGTGTCCAGTATTTTTTTACCATCATCATTTTTAAATTTAAACGATGCAATAAGCGAATTTAATGAAATATGCTTAACAGAAACTGACTATGAACGAGAAATATATAATCTTAAGTATTTTGAAAAACTTTATAAAAATCATAGATATGTTGTAATTCCAAAAGTATATGACGATTTATCAAACAACTATATAATCGCCCAGGATTTTATTGAGGGTCCTACCTTATCTGATCTATTAACAAATTTAAAAAAAGATGAGGATTTAGGTAAAGTTGCTTATGAAATTACTGAATCTAATATCTTTACCCAATTAACTATCGTAGGTGGAGAACTTCTAAGGTGTGCCATGACAAAAGAACTTACTTATGGAGATCCACACCCCGGAAATATTATATTATTAGAAAATAATAAAGTTGCTTATGTTGATTTTGGAATAGTAGGAAATCATCCTTTATCACAAAGAGCGTTTTATGATTGGACAAAATCATACTATGACTTTTTAACTAATAACTCTGATATGAATGAACTTAACAACTTAATTGATACAACTCTTCATTGTTTTTGTCCAGATTTTATCAACGCCTTAAATTTATGTACAGACAATAAAATTATAAGTATGATATCAAACGCAATGACGGAAAAATTAAATGTTGTCGTAAATAAAAATGAAGACTTAACTAAATTAATCAATGATGGACATATGTTTAAAGTATTTACTAAATTTATGAATAATAAAAATGTTTTTAATTTAAATATGGATATGGCAAATTTTCCTTTAATAAAAGCAATGCAAGCTTATATATGTACAATTGCTTCGATTGACCGTAGACATGCACCCAATACATTTACTAAAATAATGATATATGCAATGGAGTACGCATTTGATTATTTAAAAACTGAAGAGATTCCTTATGACTACATCGAAAACTCAAAATACTCCAAAGGGGATGCCTTAGAATTAATCGATGCAATGTTATCATCTCTTGCTGAAGGGGATGAATTCATATTTCAAAATATATATAAGGAGATGATGTTATGAAAGATAGCAAAAAGATGTTAATATACATCAAATATCCTCATACAGCATTAATAATTACAGTTATGTGGCTATGTACTATAGCGATGTTAAAGAAATTTAATGGAGAAAACTTAGAACTTATATTAACTTTAACATCGATTACCACTATATATCTAGCTTATCGTGGATTTAGACCAATAAAGTAACTTGTTAGAAAAAAACAAGTATGTTATAATGAGACAGGTGATAAATATGCGCTACAATGTTGTAAAAAATGCATCACGTATTGTAAATACAAGTGAATGTTTAGTAAAAAATCCTGAGAAAAATAAAAACAATTGGAAAAATATTTTTGGAAATAATAATCCAATATGCCTTGAATTAGGAATGGGAAGAGGATCATTCATAATTGAGATGGCTAAAAAACATCCAAATATAAATTATATTGGTTTAGAACTTGATATTAATCAAACAGCAACAGCAACAAAGAATGCCGAAAAAGATAGATTAAAAAATCTTTTGATGATTTGTGGAGATGCCCAAGATATTATAAATATGTTTGGTAAAGAGATAGATACAATTTATTTAACTTTTTCTGAGCCTTGGCCAAAAGAAAAAGATGCAAAGAGAAGATTTACGTCGGTTAATTATTTAAAACTATATGATCGTATATTTAAAAAAGACAAACATATTATTATGAAAACCGATAATAAAATACTTTTTGGATCGTCTCTTGAAAACTTAAGCGATTATTGGTATACATTTAAAACAGTAAGTCTAGATTTACATAATGATGAAAGAAAAATACTTGATGAAGAAGTAGTAACTGACTTTGAACGCCAATATATAAAAGAAAAAAGACCAATATACTATGTTGATGCTATATTTAAAGACTAAGGTCTAAATTAATGCTTTTATAAAAAAAGTAGTATTTTAAAAAGTAAGATACTACTTTTTATTTTGCATAGGAGGATGACTTAATAAATTATGTTAAATGAATGTCTAATATTAGACACATAATTTAAAAATATGCTATAATGGGTTAGGTGATAAT
>CAZWST010000025.1:0-22250 GCA_964636965.1 uncultured Muribaculaceae bacterium | reverse complement strand
CTAAGAATGTTGTTTCATTTAAAGCTGGAAGCAAATTAAAAGATTCTGTTAACTAGTAATAGCTATGTGAACTCATTATTGAGTTCTCTTTTTTTTTAGTATATAATTAAATTAGTAAGGTGGTTATATGGCAAGAACTTATAAGTTAAAAAAAGGGCCCAAGATTTTTTTGTTTATTGTAGTTCTACTTATAATAATTGTACCTATCATAAATAAAAAAATTAATGAATACTTATATACTAAGACTAATGAGTATGCACTATTAAAGTTAGGGTACAATGAAGATCAGACTAAGTTACTTATTGATAAATTAAGTGATGATGAAGAAAATATTATATTATCTTATCAATATAATGAATTTATTCCAGAGTTTGTTAAATGTAAATATTTTATGTTTAAAAATTTGGATGAATATTTAGATCAAGTTATAACTAAAGAAGATGATTTTTTTAAGTATCATGGAATAGAAGGCTATAATTATGATGAAATAGTTGCTCTAGTTAATACTAATGCCAGTAGAGCTTATTATACAGATACTTATAAAACTGATTTAAGTAAAGAATATGGAATACTAGTTAATAAGTTTTATGAACTGGGAAGTGACTATGAACCAAATGATTTAGTAGATATATCTATAAAGTATTATTATGGTGATAAAAAGAAAATAAGAAGTGAAGTATACGAAGCATTTAAAAGAATGTGGGAAGATGCTTATAAAGAAGGAATATATTTAATAATTGTATCAGCTTATCGTGATTATAATTCTCAAGTAGAAGTTTATAAGGATTATGAAGCTCAAAAGGGTACAAATTATGCCGATAGCATTGCCGCTCGTCCAGGATACTCAGAACATCAAACGGGATTATCTTTAGATATCTATTCAAAAGATAATACACTTGCATCAACTTTTAAGAATTCTAAGGCTTATGAATGGTTAATTAATAATTCTTATAAATATGGTTTTATTTTAAGATATCCTGATGGAAAAAAGAAAATAACGGGATTTAGTTATGAATCATGGCATTATAGATACCTAGGAGTAGATCTTGCAACTAAGGTTTATAATGAAGGTATTACTTTTGATGAATACTATGCTTATTATATGAATGAGACGCAATAGTGTCTCTTTTAAATTTGACCAATTTATATGATTATGTTATAATACACAACTGAAATGAGGGGTATTGATGAGTGGTCTTAAAAAAATGAAAAGATGGTTACCAATTTATTTAGCTGTAATAATTGGTTCTTCAACTGCTGGTTATAATTTATCTAGAGCTTTTGAAGATTATGATAATAAATATGCATTTGAAACTGAGAAAACTGATGAAAATGAAGAAAAAGAGGAAGAAATAGTTCCAGAAGAACAATCAGAACTTGATGTTTTAATGAATATGTTAATTGAACTTGAAAAAAGTTTAGAAACTAATTATCAAACATATACTTCATTAATTGCTGATAAAATAAGTCAAGTTTCTTCAAAACGTGATATTGTTGGGGACTATGCAATATATAATTTAATGCTTGATAAAGGATATTTTTCTTATGGTGATTTTGAATATTCTTTTCCAACAAGGGAGTATTTTTCTGCAAGAGGAGTAAATGTTGCTGTTGGTGAAGGTGTTTGTTTAAATCAAGCTGCTAATATGGCTGATGTATTTACTGCTTTAGGATATGATGCTAAAGTTGTTGTTGGTACATCTTATTTGGAAGGTGAAAAAAAACCTGATGATGCTAATCATGCAATTGTTTATGTAAGTGATGGCGAATTTGCTTATCTATTAGATCCTACAAATGATACTATATATTTAAGAAAATCTAATTTACTTTACTATTCTATTGAATCACAAGAAGATACAATTAGATGTTTTGAACCAGAGATTTATTATTCTGATAAGTATAATGGTACTTATGAATGTCCTGAATTATTACAAGATTTCTTTAATGATCATAAGAAACATTGGGATGTTTTAAAAGCTTATAGAAATTATACTGAAGCTGCTGAAGCTTATTCAGAGGAATTTAAACAATTTGAACAAGATGTATTATTAAGTTATGAAGAATATTTTAACTCCGTATTTGAGTTATCAAAAGAGATAAGTGATTATATCGATAGCCAAGATAACGGAAAGAAAAAGAGATTAGGTCGTTAATCTCTTTTTTCTTTACATTTTTATATTATTTTATTATTATTTTTGTATCTAAATATTATATAATTATATTAAGAGGTGAATTTTATGCGCGTTATTATTACAGCTGGCGGAACTGGTGGTCATATTTATCCAGCTTTAGCTATAGTTGATAAAATTAAAGAAATGGAACCTGATAGTGAATTTATTTATATAGGTACTCATAATAGAATGGAAAAAGATATTGTACCAAAAAGAGGAATAAAGTATATTCCAATTGAGATATATGGTTTATCAACATCACCTAAATTAATGGGAAGAAATGTAAAAAATGTTTTCTTAATAGCTAAAGCTATAAAAAAATGTACAAATATTATTAAAGAATTTAAACCTGATTGTGTTGTAGGTGTAGGTGGTTATGTTACATATCCAGTTATAAAAGCTGCTTATAAGTGTGGTGTGCCTTCATTTATTCATGAACAAAATAGTATATTTGGTAAAGCTAATAAGGGACTTTTAAAAATGGTTGATGCAGTGGGTGTGAGTTTTAAAGACTCATTTAATCAAATTAAGCATAAAAATATTATTTTAACTGGTAACCCTGTTGGTGAAGGCGCACTTAAAAAAGAAAAAATTGATAAGACTAAATATGGCTTAAGTAAAGATAAAAAAAGTGTCTTAATCTTTAATGGATCACTTGGTAGTAAGTCCATTAATGAAAAACTTCTATCATACTTAGAAAATGCTTCGAAATATGATTATGAAATACTTTATATAACAGGAAACCCTTACTATGATGAATTTAAGAATCATAGTTTTCCAAAAAATGTCTTTATTGAGCCCTATATTGATAATTTAAGTGGTTTAATGAAGGATATGGATTTAATCATTTGTCGTGCTGGAGCATCAAGTATTGCTGAAATAGCTTGTTTATCTTTACCTGCAATATTTATACCAAGCCCATTTGTTGCTAATAATCATCAATACTATAATGCACTTTCTATAGTTGATGCAAATGCTGGTGAGATGATTTTAGAAAATGATTTAACAGATAAAGTTTTAGAAGAAAAAGTTGCAAGTATTTTAAATGATGAAAAACGCATTAAAGAAATAAAGAAGAATTTAAGTAAAATAAGTATAAATGATTCAGCAACGATTATTTATAATGAATTAAAACATATTGCAAAAAAATAAGTAAGGAGGATTAGTCATGGGAACTGGAAAGAAAAAAACAAAAAGAAGAATTAATATAGCTAGAACTCTAGTTCTTGTGCTAATTGTATATATCGTTATCTGTTTAGGTATTTCTATTTATAAAAACCCGATTAGGCACTTTAATATAAATGGGAATAAAACACTTGAAGATATTGATATAATAAGAGAACTTGGATTAAATGATTATCCATCATTTGCATCTATTAGTCCAAGAAAATTAAGTAATGAATTAGAAAGAAATCCTTATGTTAAAAAAGCTGATATAAGTTATGGTTGGAACTTTACTTTAAATATAAATATTGAAGAAAATAGACCAGTATTTTTAGTAAAGCTAGAAGATAAAGTTGCTTTAAGTGATGGTACACTTATAGATATAAATAAAGAAGATTTAATTGGGATACCAACTCTTCTTAATACAACACCAGATGAAGTTATGAAAACTCTTGCATCTAATTTAAGTAAACTTGATGATGGAATACTTTATATGATAAATGATATTGAGTATAAACCTTCTTATAATAAGCAAAATCAAGTGATAGATGAATATAGATTCCTTTTATCAATGACTGATAAAAATGTTGTTTATATTAATGCTAAGAGATTAAAATCTTTAAATAAATATTTAGATATAATTGCTACTAATAAGATTACTTCTAATGGTACTTTATATCTTGATGGAACAGAAGATAATTATTTCTTTAAAAAGTATGATAGTGTAAGTACTACTGAAACTACTACAGTAGCTGGGGGTTAGGGAAATGAAAGTTAATTATGATAATATGATGATGGATATAATTAACTCGTTAGATGGCAAAAAAAGTGTTCTTTTACATAGTTGCTGTGGACCTTGTTCATCAGCTTGCATTGATAGATTAAAAGAATATTTTGATATAACGGTAGTATATTATAATCCAAATATTGAACCAATTGAAGAATATATAAAAAGAAAAAATGAACAAATAAGACTTCTAAACGAATGGAATATAAAATTTTTAGATTGTGATTATGATAATGAATCTTGGAGAGATTTAACTAAGAATTTATGTGAAGAATTAGAGGGTGGAAAAAGATGCAGTGTATGTTTTGGTATAAGACTTAAATATACGGCACTAAAGGCTCGTGAGCTTGGATTTGATTATTTTGCGACAACTCTTACAGTTTCACCTCACAAAAATAGTCAATTGATCAATAAAATAGGAGAACGAATTGGTGATAGCTTAGATATTAAATTTTTATATTCAGATTTTAAAAAAAGAGATGGATATAAAAAGAGTATAGAATTTTCAAAACAATATAATTTGTATAGACAAGATTATTGTGGTTGTTTATATAGTAAGGATCGTGATAAAAAGTATGAAGAATAAAGGATTTACATTAGTTGAACTACTTGCTGTTATAAGCATAATTGGTGTAGTTGCGATCTTAGTTATGCCAACTATGTTAGGAGCTTTAAGTAATGGTAAAAAGATGCTTAGTAAATATGATTTAGAAGGTGTTATAGATGCTGGTAAGATGTATATAACAGATCTTGATAATGGAGTAATTGATTATGTGTATGAAGAAAATAATAATATCACTTTAAATGATCATGTTTATAAAAAAGGAGATGTTTTATCACCTTATGATTTTAAGGCTTATGTTAGAAATAAGGGTGGAATTGATGTTGATATGCGTAAGTTAGTTAAAGAAGGATACTATGATAAGAATTGTCATTATAAAGGAGAAGTTTTTGATGGCAAAGTTTTAACAAAAGATAAAGATTGTCATGTTTCTGCTGATTGTACTTTACATATTTCAATTGAACAAACACTTTCAAGTGATGGTCGTTTCTATGTTACTACAGGATATACTTCAGAAATTAAGTCAGGCTGTGAAAAATAAGCGCTTTATGCGTTTATTTTTTTATTGATTTATATTATAATAGTAAATGCGAGATGATAATAATGAAGTTAAATTATGCTAAATCTTTATTTATTAATTTTATTCTTATACTTATCTTTGAATTAGTATTTAAGTTACTTGTCTTACATACTTGTGATTTAAGTATATTTTTTATCGTTGTAGTATCTTTTGCTATAGCAAATATTATGACACTTTTAGCTTCATTATTTAAAAATAAAATGATTTCTAAAATAGTTAGTATTCTATTAATGTTTATATTATTCTTAGTTTTTTCAAGTATAACAGTTTATTATAGTTTTTATAAGACAATTGTTGGATTTTCAGCCCTTGCTTATAGTGGTCAAGTAATGGAGTTTGCATCAACTATTAAAGCACATATACTTTCAAATATTTGGTTTATTTTAATTTTCTTTATACCTTTTATAATTAATTTACTTTTAAATATTTTTAATGTCTATAATTATAACTCTAAAAGAAAAGATAAAATTGTTTTATTGATCGTATCTTTTATATTCTCTATATCTTCGTTTGAACTTGTATTAGATAAAAATATAAGTGTTCATGAACTAGTTTATGATAAAAATGATATAATGGAAACTACCAATAATCTTGGACTTATTACATCTTTAAGTTTAGATGGAATAAAGTATGCATTTGATTTTACTGGTACGATTGAAGTAAAAAAAGATAATACTTTTGTAAAAGAGCCTGGAGTTGAATATAATTTAACTACTATAGATTTTGAACTTTTAAGAAATAATACAAAAGATAAAACTTTAAAAAATATGCATACTTATTTTGAAAATCAAGAAGCAACTAATAAAAATGATTATACAGGAATATTTAAGGGTAAAAATTTAATATTCATCGTAGCTGAAGGATTTTATCCAATAGCTGTTAATGAAGAGTTAACACCAACGCTTTATAAATTAACTAATTCTTCTTTTGTCTTTGATAATTTTTATCAACCTATATATAACTGTTCAACATCTGATGGGGAATTTATTAATCAATTATCTATTCTTCCTGGAGTTGCTACTTGTTCGATGAAAGAAACTATTGATGTTTATCTTCCATATTCAGTTGGAAATATTTTAAAAAATTATGGTTATACAGCAAATGCTTTTCATGGATGGACTTATAATTATTATTCAAGAGATAAGGTACTTCCTAATTTAGGATACACTTATTATGGATATGATAGATATAAAAGAGGTTATAAAAATGCTTTAAAAGGGATAAAAGATTCCTGGCCAACAAGTGATATAGATGTTATTAATGCAAGTTATGATATATATAATAAAAAAGATCCTTTTGTAACATATTATATGAGTATAAGTGGACATTTAGCATATAACTTTACTGGTGGTAATGCGATGGCACTAAAAAATAAAGATGCAGTAAGTAAGTTAGATGCTAGTACCGCGATTAAAGCTTATATAGCAACGCAAATTGAATTTGATAAATCAATGGAACTTTTGCTTTCTAAATTAGAAAGAGATGGAATACTTGATGATACTGTAATAGTTATTACACCTGACCATTATCCTTATGGACTTACTAATAAAGAAATAAGCGAATATGTTGATTGGATGAAGAATCCTAACTTTGATTTATATAAAAATAATTTAATAATATATAGTAGTGAAATTCAAACTAAACATGTTAGTAAATATACTTCATCTTTAGATTTATTACCAACATTACTTAATCTATTTGGTGTTGAATATGATTCACGTCTACTAATTGGTAATGATATTTTCTCGGATGCAGAAGATTTAGTGATATTCAATAATAAATCTTGGATAACAAATAAGGGTAGGTATAATTATTTAAAAAAGAGTTTTGAACCATTTGTAGATAATGTTGAATCAGGATATGTTGATAAGATAAATGAAATAGTTGATAAGAAGTTTCAAATGAGTAAGTTATTAATATCAAAAGATTATTATCGAGCATTAGAAGGAGGAAAATAATGGGATTATTTCAAAAATTTAAGGATGTATTTAAATCAAAAAAAGAAAGAGAAGAAGAATTAAAAAGTATTTTTGACGAAGAAGAAATTAGCTCTTCAGTGGAAGAAAAAATAAATGAAACAAGTGAAGGATCAGTTGATGAAACTTTAACTCAAGATGAAGTTTCTTCATCAATTGAAGAACCAAAAAAAGAAGAGAAGAAGAAAAAGAAAAAAGACATTACTGAAAAGGATAAAGATTTAGTAACTTATGATAAGGGTCTTGAAAAAACAAGAAAAGAATTTGTCTCTGAACTTTCTTTATTAGGTCGTAAATTCACTAAAGTTACAGATGAATATTATGATGAACTAGAAAGTTTACTTATTAAAGCAGATATTGGTGTTAACACTGTATTTGATTTTATGGATAGACTAAAAACGCGTGTTAAACATGAGAGTATTACAGACACTAATTATCTTACCGAGGTAATTGTTGATGAACTTTTTATGATTTATGTTGAAGGGGAAAGTTTAACAGATAAAATAAATATGGCTGAAAGTGGTCCAACAGTTATTCTAATGGTAGGAGTTAATGGAGTAGGTAAAACTACAACTATAGGTAAACTTGCTAATAAATATAAAAACGAAGGTAAAAAAGTAATGCTTATAGCAGGGGATACTTTTAGAGCTGGAGCTGTTCCTCAACTTGAGGAATGGGCTAATAGAACTGGCTCACTTTTCTATGGTAAAGAAAATACTGATCCTGCTGGAGTTATATATGATGGATTAGTTAAAGCTAATGAAGAAAATGTCGATATTGTTTTAATTGATACAGCAGGTAGATTACAAAATAAGGTTAATTTGATGAATGAACTTGATAAGATTAATAAAGTTATTGGAAAACATGTTCCAAATGCTCCTCATGAAACTTTATTAATAATAGATGCTACCACTGGTCAAAATGGTATAAGTCAAGCTGAGAGCTTTAAAAGTATTACAAATATTACTGGTATAGTATTAACAAAACTTGATGGAACAGCTAAAGGCGGAATAGTCTTAGCTATTAAAGAATCAGTTGGAATACCTGTTAAATTTATTGGATTAGGTGAAGGTATTAATGATTTAAGACCATTTGATATAGAAGACTATATTTATGGACTTTTTAAGGATATGATGTAGATGGATGAATTAAATTATTATGTTTCTTTATATGATTATTATAAAGATTTATTAACAGATAAACAAAAAGATTATTTTGAAGAATACTATTTTGAAAATCTTTTAATGGATGAGATAGCTGAAAACAATGGTGTTAGTAAAAATGCTGTTAGTAAGTCCTTAATAGAAGTTAAAGAAAAACTTGAAGAATATGAACAAGCTTTAAACCTTTATCATAATAAAAATAAGATTATTAGTATACTTGATGAAGAATCTTGCAAAAAAATAATTGATTATATATAATAAAAAGTACTTAATTTTAAGTACTTTTTATTTGGAGATGGTTAGATGAAGGAAATAATAAACATTATTTTTAAAAGAAATAGTGAAAACCAGATAGTACCTCCTGAAGATATTATAAGGATAACCAATATACTTGAAAGTATATATGAAATAGATTTTAATGTAGTAAAGTTTAAATGTGGAGAAGTTAATTCAATATATTATATATTATAATTCTAATGAAAATATTATAGTAATTGATTATTAGAAGTTTTTTAGAGATAGTTTAGTGGCTTTTAATAATTATAGGATGCTTTTCCAATTGAAATAAATGCTGATATAGTTGGATATTTACTTGTTATGTATGTTGCTTTTATGACAGGTGATAAGATATATTATGGATTATATAAGAATATGTTTGAAAAAAAGAGTAATGAATTTTACTGAATTTAACTTTGATGTACTTAAAAGTATATGTGGAACTGATATATTAGAATATTTAAATGAAGTAGATGAATATGAATTATTCATAAATGGTCTAATTAGAGATAAAGAAAAAGCTTTAAACCTTGCTTCTTCGCTAGTTATTATGTAAATAATTGATAATAATTATATTTTTAAATTATATTTAATGTTATAATAATTTTAGTAGGTGATAATTATGAATATAAAAAGATTTTTAATAGTTATTTTTTCTTTTTTAGCTTTAATACCTAGTGTTGTATTAGCAGCACCTAAGGAATGTTCAAGCTATTCGGTTGATTCTTGTCCAGCAAGTAGTTGTATTATAGAAAATGGAGCTTGTGTTAAAGGACATATTGGTCAGGGAGTTTGTTCACAAAAGGAAGTTATGGATGGACTTAGAGTAGCAGGGTACTTCCTGTTTATTGCACGTATTTTTATTCCATTTATTGTTATCGGTTTTGGAACATTCGATATGTTTAAAGCTGTTACTGGCGGAGATGATAAGTCAATGATTTCTTCAGCTAAGAAATTGGGTATTAGAGCCTTAATAGGCTTATCAATATTCTTAGTACCATCAATTATTCATATAGTTCTTTCAACACTTAATGATTATAATGCTATAACTGATGATGCTAATGTTTGCCAAACCTGTTTACTTAAACCATCTGAATGTGAAAATGGTGTTCCAGCAAATTCAGATGTACTTGATAGAGATATTTTTGTTCATGATGATGAAACAGAAGAGCAAGAAGAAGATTCTAATGATGAAATAGTTGTTGAATAAAGGAAATTAAGATTTCCTTTTTTTATTAAAAAAAACTAGCTTAAGCTAGTTTCTATTTTTAGAGTTATCATTTTATTTAATATAAAGGCATTAATAATTGCAGTTAATATCCCAAATGTAATAATTGTATCTCTTAAAATGGTTGGAACAAATTTTATTCCACCTTCTTTAAGTGAAAGAATACTAATTAATATTATAAATGGCAGTATACCAACTATAAAACCAATAAGTAAATATTTTGTTTTATTGGTGCCCATTTGATTGTGTGCATAATCCTTGTTGTATTTCATAATTTCTTAACCTTTCGGATGATAGTTTATCATCTAATATGATTATAAACTATTTAGACGAAAAAATATAGTTTTTTTTATCAAATAAAAAAGATTATTGCTAATCTTTTTATCTTGTACGGTGTGTTTCTTCTGATGGTATGCTTTCTTCAGGTGTATTTATACATCCGTGTGAAGACATTTCGTCATATGTTTCTCCATCGAATGACATACTATCTTTGGTTTCATTGGCTAGATCGTTTGCAAATATTTCTTCTACAGTACTAAAGTCTGTAAATATTTGATTTTTTTCTCCATCTTTTATTCTGTGAGCAAATACTCGACCACAGTCGCAACATCTACATTCTTCTAAGATAGCAAAATTTGGGCTTTCTACTTTTTGCCATACTGGATTATGATCTCGTTTTTCTGTGACTGAATGTAGTGGTCTACTTTTTCCCCCTAGGTCTTCATTTAGATCAATATTCTGCTTTGGTGTATGATAGTATATTTCAGATTCTTGATTTTCCTTGCTACTTCTATAACCTAATTTTTCGTTTACGTCATTTTTTGCTTCATCCATTGAAAAATTTCCTCTTGTTATGGCAGACATGATAGTTCTATAAGCAATTTCGCTTGGGACATCTTGGATTACTAATGTTGTCTTATTTTGATTTTCTGATGAGATAGTAGCTTCCTTTCTCATTGGTTCAAATTCTTGCATATTATTCTCCTTTTCTACATTAATTATATCATTTATTGTATTTAGAACGTTTTTTTTATAAATATATTTACTTTGATGTGTAAACAAATAAAAAAACAATGGATAATCCATTGTTATTTACTAATGGTGGAGAATAGGGGATTCGAACCCCTGACCCCCACGGTGCAAGCGTGGTGCTCTAGCCAACTGAGCTAATTCCCCATCAGCAACAAGATAATGATAACAAAATAACAATTAAAAATCAAGTATTTTTTTTGATAATTCTAATAATATTTTGAAAAATCAACCTTTTTTGGTTATTTATAGTGATTTCTTTACTTGTTGTGTTTATTTTTGTGATAAAACCATTAATTTTATAGATATGTTCTTTACTATAGAAATATACCTCTACTGGAATATGTCCATTATATGTTTCCATAATTAATTCTTCTAAAGTTTCTATTTGATCTTCTGATAGTGTGGGTTTTATAATCTTTGATTTCTCTTCTTTGATTTCTTTTAATAAAACGTTTCCATTTATTACTGATGCAAATGGAGCCCATTTTATTATTCCACGATCATGCATGATGTCCTCCTATCTTATTATTTCTTTCCAGTAATGTTGAGTCTTCTAATAAAGAAGATGCGGGTATTACTATATTAGAACCATATTTATCTTTAATATTATCAATAGCTTCTCCAATACGGATGTTTTTTTCTAATTGTTCTGGATTTACAAATAGATCTAATTGTCTTGATTCATTGTCTGTGAGATGACCAAAAGAAATAGAAACTTTTCTTATGGGCGCTTTATTATAATACTTATCAAATATATGCATACACTCGCGATAAAGTATGTTTGAATCATCTGTTTGAATGGCTAATTTATTTGAATGATAAAATCCTCCACCAATTTTTTTTGAATAACTTATACCAAAACTAATTAATCCACATAACTTCTTTTCTTTTCTAAGACGCCTGCACATAACATCTAACATTTCAAATATTATTAAGTTAATATTATAGTCATAATAGTCTTTAAATAATACTTGGGAGTGAGAATAACTTTTTTCTTTTATCTCTTTGTTATTAAAGTCAGATATCTTTGCTGTGTCAATTCCATTTGCGTGTAACCATAGTTCTTCTCCCATTATTCCAAAAATACTCTTTAATTTTTCTCTTTTTTCTTTAGCAATATCACCAATGCAATAAAGTCCCATATTATTTAGCCTTTTTTCCATGTGACTTCCAATTCCCCACATCTTTGATAAAGGTCTAATACGCCATAGTTTAGTTTTTATATCATCATAAGTCCAATAGGCAATATTATCTTTTGTATGTTTTGCTTCAATATCCATACTTACTTTGGCAAGTAGCATATTTGGACCAATTCCGGCAGTTGCTGTAAGTCCAGTTTTTTCTTCAACTTTTTTTAGGATTTCTAAAGCAAGTTCATAATCAGTTTTTTTATATAATTTTAAATAATTTGTAACGTCTAGGAAACATTCATCAATAGAGTAGATATGTAAATCTTCTGGCGCTACATAATCTAAATATATTTTTACTACTTCTTTACTTTTTTTTTGATATAACTTCATCCTTGGTTGGACTTTTATTATTCCAAGATTACGAGGAAGCTCATAAACTCTTGTACGTCCATTTATACCAAACTTTTTCAGATAAGGACTTACTGCTAATGTGATGGAACCATTTCTTGTAGGATCACATACAACTAAAGGAGTAGTGTAAGGATCTAAGTTTCTTTCAACACATTCAACAGATGCAAAGAAACTTTTTAAATCAATACATAAAATATTTCTTTTTATATATAAATCATCCATACGCTCCACCTAAAGTTAATATAATACAATTGTTCGTATTAGTCAATAGAAAATTTAATTGAACTTTTAAGTGTTTTATTTTATACTTAATATATAAGAAAATATGAAAGTGGGAAAAACATGAAATGTTTTAATTGTAATAAAATTATACCTGATGTTTCTGAAGTGTGTCCGATATGTAATACACCTATTGATAAAACAAAAACTCCTCAAGTTATTGATTTTGGAGATATTAATAATACAAATTATAATAGTGATAAATTTGATATTAAAGTTTATATAAAAGAACCTAAGAATAGAAAAATTATAATAGGAGCAATATGCTTAATTTTCTTTGTAGTTGTGGTATTTATTGCTTTAATTGCCTCAATGTTTACAAATAAAAAAGAACCTGATTATAAAGTATTTACACGTGTTGTAGATGGTGTTTCTGAATATTTAGAAGATAACTTTATTGGTTCAAAATATTCATCTACGGGTAAATATCGTTTAACAATGAAAGTTAATGATGATAGTGTAGCTTTTGATGGTAACTATGGATATGATGTAAAAAATAAAATTATTAATCTTACGGGGAATATGAGAGACCCTAAAGAGCAAACAGGCGAAGTGTTAATTGATACTAAAGATTTAGTATTCAATGCTTATATGAAAGATAATAATATTTATTTTCAAAGTGAACAAATATATGGAAATGAATATCTATATTTTCCAATTGAAGACGAAAGTGGTCTTTTAAAAACTAAAAATTATGATATATATTCATTAGTTATTGGAACTACTGATGCCTTAGATGTTGCATTAAAAGATATGAATTATGTAACGGAAAAAGATAGTATTACTTATTTAGGTAAAGAAATAAATGTTAATAAAAGAAGTCTTGTGCTTGATAATGCAAATAAACTTAAATTTTTAAAATTATTTTTGACTGAATTAAAAGAAGATGTAAATTTTGTAAATGAACTTGCGCGAATTAGAGATAAAAAAGATACGGAAATTGTTTCTATTCTTGAAAATTATATAACAACAAGTGAATATAAATACAGTGCTGAAAGTTCTAATAAAACAACTATATCAGTATATTTTTCTAAAAGTAAGATTTATCGTATTGAAGTTAACATGGACGAAGGGAAAAAATGTAAGTATGTTTTTGATATAGGGGAGACTAAGTATTATTTGGATTATTTTGAAGATGATTCTAATGTCTATACCATGACTTTTTCTTCTAAAACAAAAGAATTAGATTCATTAATTGAAAAAACTTATGATATAACACTAGATACGAAAAATTATGTATCAGATATAAATATTTATTTAGAAGAAGAAAAACAAGCAAGAGTAAAGAAACAAGATATTGAAGAATTTAAAAATGTTAAGGATTTTACTGTTGATGACTATAACAAGATAAAAACGAATGCTGGCTATTATTTAAAAGACGTGTCTTTTGTTGATATGATTCAAGAATATTATAAAGAAAAGTGTACACCTGATTTAAATTGTATTTGTAATTCTGGTGATACATGTAGTTGTACGTATAATGATAAAATAATTACATGCCCAATTAGTAAAGTAAAGTTACCAGAAAGTGTCGAATAACCTTGATTAAAAGGCAAATATATATTATTATATTAATAGATTAGAATAGTAAAGAGGGAAAAATTTATGAAATGTATAAAATGTAATAGTGACATACCAGATGGTGTATTAGTATGTCCAGTTTGTGGAGCTAATACCAATCCAACAACGGTAGAGCCAGAAACATCTAATAATACTGTGCCAGTTGATACATCTGTTTTACCAACAGTACCAGTAACACCAGTATTACCAACTGATCAAGCATCTTTAGGAGAAGTTGGAGCAAGTTCTACTATAAATCAAGCACCAGAAGTGCAAAATCAGGCACCAGTAACACAGGTACCAACACAAGTAGAACAAAGTGTTACACCAAATCAAAATATAGGAAATGTAAGTGAAAATGTTTCAACTTCAACTCCAACTTCGACTCCAACTGTTGATACTAATATTAATAATGTTCCAGTAACTCAAGAAGTTGAACCAGCACAAACTAGTGCAAACGTAAATACTATATCCGAACAAAATGTTAATCAAACACAAACATCAGCACCAAATGCTGGAGTAGTAAACCAGGCACCAACAGAAGCACCACAAGCGGTTGTTAATGACATAAATCCAGAATTTATTGCACCAAATGGTGAATCTGTTAAATTAGGAAGTACACTTTCTCCAGAAAACAAAAAGAAAAATAACAAAAAGAACTTAATAATAATTCTTGCAATTGTTGCTGTACTTGCAATTATAGGTATTGTTTTTTTTGTATATTATAATAGTCAATATAAATCATCATCTAAAAGAATTGATGCTATTGTATCGGCATTAAGTTTTAAAACAAGATCTTTAAAAAATGATGTTATTGAAAAATCAAGTGGAACATATGAACTAGCTTTAAATGTTTCATCAACTGATGCTAATTTAGGCGTTAAAGCTGATGGAAAATATGCAGTTGATTTAGCTGGTAAAGCTATTGATTATACTATTAATTTAACAAGTTTAAATTTAGGAGAAGAATTAATTGATAAACCAATTAATTTAGAACTTTATTTAAATGAATCAAGAATTTATGTATTATTACAAAATTATTTTGATAATTATATTTATGATGAAGTTGAAGGGTTATCTCAAATATTTGATGCTACAGAACAAAATAACATTGACTATGTTTCATTATTAAATGCAGGTAGAGTAGCATTAGCAAATTCTATTAAATCTATGAGTAATAAACAAACTGTTGATACAGTTAATATTCATGGAACTGAAAAAAAATCTAATGTTATAAAAATAAGATTTAATGAAAGAAATAGACAAGTATTCTTTAAAACATTCTTTAATAGTCTTGCAAATAATAAAAACTTTGTAACTGAGGCTTCAAAGTTAATGTCAATGGAAGAAGAGGAACTTAAAAATTCTTTAACAACTGCTGCTACTAATGAAGATGTATATAAAAATATGAGTGATCTTGATATAGAAATATACACTGCTATGTTTGGTGAAGCTTTAGATGGCATTAAAATATCTGATAATAAAGAAAATAAAAATTTATTAGAAATTTATCCAACTTCTAATGGATATGGTGTATCTTATAAAACTGGTTCGCAAAACGTTTTAGATTTAACACTTGAAACAACTTCAAAGAATACTAGTACAACTGTTGAAAGTACATATAAAATTTCTGCAGTTTTCTATAATGAAGGAAATGCTTATAATATTGATTTTGATTATAAGAATGTAAGAGATGTAAATCCTAAAGAAGCTAAGATTAATGTTAAAAATAGCATTAATAGACAATATTTAACTGATGAACAAAAACAAGCTATAATAACATCTTCACAAGAATCAGGAAAAATAGGTTTATATCTTCCATCTATTTTAGGAATGTATTTAAATGGTGGAGTATCATCTGAAAGTGATGATGATCTAACTTCTCCAGATATGTCTACTGGTTTAGAAACCCCTACTAGTGATGTTGGATGTGAAACTGATCCAAGTTTATGTGCATAAAGGAGATTCATCTCCTTTTTTCTTTGCAATAAAGTATAAGTTATGTGATAGAATATAGTTAGGTGATACTTATGTATGCAAATGTACTTGTGCAATATGGTGTTAAATCGTTAGATCATACATTTACTTATCATATACCCGATAATCTAATCGGTGTTGTTTCAGTTGGAGTAAAGGTGCGAGTACCATTTGGTAATCAAACAATAAATGGGTTTGTTATTGAAATATGTGATAATGTTGATACTGAAAATATTAAAGATATAATAGATGTTGTTACTAAAGAATTAAAACTAAATGAAGAGATGTTAGAGTTAGGTAAATATATTAAGGAAAAAACTTTATGTAGTTTAATAAGTGCGTATCAAACAATGTTACCAACAAGTATGAAAGTTTCTAATTCTAAAGAAGATTATAAAAAATATGAAACACGTATTAGTATTGCAGCAAGTGATGATGTCATTAATAATTTTATAAATGCTAATTTGAAAAGTAAAAAGAAACAAGTTGAGCTTTTAGAGTTAATAAGAGAAAATCCTCAATTAAAAAAAGATATCAATGGATCTAGTTTAAAAAGTTTATTGGCATCTTCCTTAGTTAAAGAAGAAAAAATACCTATTTATAGAATTAATTATTCAGGTGAAATGGATAATGAATTTACCTTAAATGATGAACAACAACATGCATATGATGAAATAATGAAGAAAAAAGATGAAGCGTCAGTTAATTTAATTCATGGAATAACTGGGTCAGGTAAAACTGAAGTTTATATGCATTTAATAAGTTCTGTTATAAATGCTGGTAAGTCAGCTATTATGTTAGTACCTGAAATATCCCTAACGGCTCAGATAGTAGAAAGATTTTATAGTAGATTTGGTGATGATGTTGCTATATTCCATTCTAGTCTATCTGATGGAGAAAAGTATGATGAATATTTAAAAATATTAAATGGTGAGGTTCATGTCGTAGTTGGAACTCGTTCAGCTGTTTTTACTCCAGTTAAGAATTTAGGAATTATTATTATTGACGAAGAGCATTCACCTAATTATAAACAGGATAATAATCCAAGATACCATGCACTAGATATGGCTAAATGGCGATCAAATTATAATAAGTGTCCATTAGTTTTAGGAAGTGCAACACCATCTTTTGAAACTATGGCACGAGCTAAAAAAGGTGTCTATAATTATATTACTTTAACTAAAAGAGTGGGGACTTCAATTTTACCAGAAATAAAGATTGTTGATATGTCTTTAGAGATTAAGAAAAGAAATATGATATTAAGTGATGAATTACAACTTGCGATAATGAATTGTCTTAATAATCATGAACAAGTAATGTTACTGATAAATAGAAGAGGATATTCAACTATTATGTCATGTTTAAGTTGTGGTTTTACCTATAAATGTCCTCACTGTGACATATCTCTTACATATCATAAATCTAAAAATCATTTAAGATGCCATTATTGTGGTTATACAGTAATAAAAAGTGATTTTTGCCCAAATTGTCATGAAAAATCAATAGATGACTATGGACTTGGAACCGAAAAGGTTGAGGAATATATAAAAAATATGTATCCATCTTATAACGTCGTAAGAATGGATACTGATACAACTTCAAGAAAAGGAAGTCACGCTAAAATTATAAAAGAATTTGAAGATCATAAATATGATATTATTATTGGAACGCAAATGATTGCAAAAGGGCTTGATTTTCCTAATGTTACTCTAGTTGGAGTTGTTAATGCTGATGAATCTTTAAATATTCCTGACTTTAGAAGTGGAGAAAATACATTTAATCTTTTAACACAAGTATCTGGACGTGCTGGTCGAGGAAATTTAAAAGGAACAGTTATTATACAAACATTCAATCCAGATAATAAAATATTAAAATTTGTTCAAAATGCTGATTATTTAGGAAATTATAATTATGAGATGAGTGTAAGACATATGTTAACATATCCTCCTTATTGCTATCTTATAATGATACGAATTAGTAGTAAAGATTATGAATTACTTAGTAGTGAGGCTAACAAGGTAGTTACTTATTTAAGGAGAAATTTAAGTGATACTAGTAAAGTATTGGGTCCAACTACGTCAAATCCTTTTAAAATTAATAATATTTATCGTTTACAAATAATTATTAAATATAAATTTGATGATAAAATAAGTGAATCTTTAAAGTTTATTGATGAAAATTATGCCTTAAATAAAGATATTTTTATAGATATTGATGTAGATCCAATAAGAATTTAATAAAATGCGTCAATGTAATTTGCAAAAAATGTCAACTCGTAGTATAATAATTCTCGCTTAAAGGGGGATATGTTTATATGAAAAAAAGAGTTTGTGAATTATACGAACATGGTGAACATTACTATGTTTATGAAAGAAATGGTTATTATATAAAGGAAAATGCTACTACTGGAGAAGAGGTAGTTGTGCCTTTAGATGACTATAATTTTTATAATTATGTTGGAAAAGTAAATGAATATCTAGTTAACAAAAAGGGAGATTCAGTTATTGTTGATGAATCTTCTCAATTAGGACTTGAAAATGAACCCCAAGAACAAACAGAAGAAATAAGTGAAGATTTCTTTGAAGCAGTTAAGAAAAGTGCTAATGATGGTGCTTCTTTAGGTGATGATGAAAAGACACTTAGAGACTTAGAAAAACTTATAGATAGCTTCCATCAAAGTGAAGAAAATGAAATTATTACTCAAGTCCCTCAACAAGGAGAGTACTCTGGAAGAGATGATTCAAACCTTTTTGATAACCTAGATTTATTAGATGGTGGAGCACTAGTAGATATGGAAGAAGGTCTAATTACATCTAATGGAGATTATGTAGAACATGATGATGCTGGCGCAAGTATTCAAGAAGAATCTCAACAAGGAAAGTACTTAGAAAGAGATGATTCAAACCTTTTTGATAACCTAGACTTACTAGATAATGGTGCACTAGTAGATATGGAAGAAGGTCTAATTACAACTAATGGAGATTATGTAGAACATGATGCTGGTGCGAGTATTCAAGAAGAATCTCAACAAAGTAAACATTTCGAAAGAGATGATTCAAGCTTCTTTGATAACCTAGATTTATTAGATGATGGAGTACTTGTAGATATGGAAGAAGGCCCAATCTTTGGCGGAGATATGAGAGAAATCTTCCTAGAGGATTTAAATAATGATGAAAAGCCAAAGAAAAAGCACAGAGGAATAGTATTTGGTGGAGCTAAAACTCATAAAATTAAAGTTAAGAAGAGTAGAAAACCTAAAAAGAAGAGCTTATGTAAAACAGTCACAAAAATTGCTGCTGTTGTTCTAGGTCTTGCAATTGTTGCAAGTGTGGCATCAAAAGCTATTGAGACTTATCAAGAAAGTAAAACTATTACATTTGAGTTTAACGATGATGAAACTAGAATGGAAACAATTAATTCTACATATATTGATGTAATTAATAATAAAGAGGACTTGACTGATGAATTAAAAGTTGAACTTTCAAGTTATATGTCAACATTGTTTTCCTATGAACTTTCAAATGAAACATATCAAACAATTATAAATAATATTAATAAATATGATTTTACGGGATTAACAAGTTTAGATATAAATAATCTAATAGAATTATTAAACGGAAATAAAAATGCTTTAGTTATAGCGCATCAATTGTATAATTATAAGCATGATATATCAAGTTGTAGTATTACTAAATTCCAAATGATAGCTGATGTTTTATCTTTCAGTGACGAAGCTACTCTTTTATTCCTAGATGGAACTGATATAAATAAAATATTAGAATCTGTCTTTGGTGTTAATGATGTAATAGATGTTAATTGTACTAGTATGTCTAGTGGTGAATGTAATAATTTAAAACTATTTATAGAAGGATTAAAATCTAAATCATTCGGTAAAATATCAGATTCTTGTGAACTTGAAAATAATATATTTAATTCATATATTAAGATATTTGATAATAACACAAAATGTTATCTATACTTTGATAAAACAACAAGAAAAGGCATTAGTGAACTAATCTATAGTCAAAAATTATCAGAGATGTTTTCTATACGTCAAGATGAACTTGACTATACCAATGTAAGAGATAGAGAGTTACTTTATTTCTATGCAAATTCTCTTTTAAATCCTAATAATATAAATGAAACTGATATATCTGATGCAATTATGAAAGGTGTTAATGATCCATTAGGGGTATTTGATATATTTGATATAATGCGCTATATGAGTGATTCAGAAGTAGATCATCTTCGTGCAGTTTATCTATATGGTTTAGTAACTTATGGAAGTGATGCTTTACCTTTATTACAAGAAATAAATATGTGTTTAAAATTAGATTTAGAAGATGGTTTAATATCACAAGAAAGTTATGATGCCTTTATTGATCACTTAAATTTAGGAATCGAACTATATGCTCCAGGTATGGCAGATGAGTTTAAAAAAGCCAATGAAGCTAATTTACATATGAATGGATATACTTTAAAGTTATTTGATGGATGTAAGCTATAAGTACTCGACAAATAGTGGAATAAGTATTATAATGAAGTTATAAAAGTGATGACGGGCTTGGAAACCTTGAGCTATATGAACTAATGAGAACAAAGTATGGTGGAACAGCGGATACTAATTCGCCCATACGCTTTGTTCTTTTTTTGTTCTAAGAAAGGATAATATGAAAGTATATGTTGCATGTTCGGGGGAAGAAAATGTTGATGTTAAATATTTAAATTTGGCAAGTGATGTAGCAACTAGTTTAGTAAGAATGAATCATAAGCTAATATTTTCTGGAAATGAAGCAGGAGCGAGTGGAAAATGCTATATGACTTTTAGGTATGAATCTGGTAAGATCAAAGCAATAATGGATGTCCATGATACACATTATTTAGATAATATTGAAGTAGATGCTTATGAAGTTGTACCTTCTAGATTTGATGCAAATAAATTAATATATCAATCATCCGATATGATACTTATACTTCCAGGTGGAGTAGATGTTATTAGTTTATTCTTTAGTTTGCTTGAAGAAAGCAAAAAAAGACATGAAGCTAAGCCGATTATAATATTTAATTATGATAATTTTTATACGCCGTTACTTAAATATATAGAAGATTTATATAAAAATTCTTTTATAAGTAAAGATACAATAAAACTATTTAGTATTGTGAGTGACATAAAAAGTTTAGAAAGATACTTAAGAGTTAAAAATGAGGAAGAGGAGAGATAATTATGGCTAAAAGTATGGAAGAATTAGTTAATTTTTGTAAACAATATGGATATATATTTCAAGGTAGTGAAATATATGGAGGACTTGCTAATACTTGGGATTATGGTCCATTAGGAGCAAGACTTAAAAATACAGTTAAAGACTGTTGGAGAAAAAGATTTATTCAGGAAAGACGTAATGCCTATGAAATGGATGCAGATATTTTAATGCATCCACGTGTATGGGAAGCATCTGGTCATGTTCAAAGTTTTTCAGATCCACTAGCTGATTGTAAGGAATGTAAAACAAGACATCGTGTAGATAATTTAATTAATGACTTTACTAATTCTAGTAAGGGAGATGCAATGACTCAAGAAGAGATGATGGAGTTTATTAAGACAAATAAAGTTCCATGTCCTAAATGTGGTAAATCTAATTTTACTGATGTAAGACAATTTAATTTAATGTTCCAAACACAAAGAGGAGTTACAAATGATTCAAAGAACATTGTTTATTTAAGACCAGAAAATGCTCAAGGTGAGTATGTTAACTTCTTAAATGTTCAAAGAACAATGCGTGCAAAATTACCTTTTTCAATTGGTCAAATAGGTAAAGCATTCAGAAATGAAATAACTCCAGGAAATTTCACATTTAGAACAATCGAGTTTGAACAAATGGAATATCAAACATTCTGTAAAGAAGGAAATGATTCAGAGTTATACGCTTATTTTAAAGAATATGGTAAGAAGTTCT
>CAZWST010000024.1:0-22891 GCA_964636965.1 uncultured Muribaculaceae bacterium | reverse complement strand
TATATTTTTAATATTTATGTTAGCAAGATGAACTGCTCTTTTATTTACATCTATTAATGTTGAAGATGTATTCATATATTTTGCAAGCAGGATACCTAGAACTCCATATCCACATCCAACGTCAAGAACTTTAACGTCTTTTCTTCCATACTTAAAATAAGTATTTATGAGTAAATTTGACCCAAAGTCAATTTTATCTTTAGAAAACACACCAAGGTCACTTGTAAAATTAGTCACTTCATCACCATATTTAAAAGTTACGGTACGAAATTCACTTTTTAAATTATCGTTGTTTGTAAAGTAGTGTTCCATTCATTTTCCCCTTCGAATATTACTATTATATCAAAAAATATACTACTTAAGCAATACATTTTCCAAAATAAAAAAAGATTGTTAGTCAATTTTAACAATCTTTACATTATAAAATCCTGATGGACCTTCAATACTAACTATTTCATCTATTAATTTATTCATTAATGTTTTCCCTAATGGTGAAGAAACAGAAATTTTGTTACTTAAAATATCAGTTTCAATATCAGAAACAATTGTTACAGTGTCTATCGTGTTATCATCAAGATTATGAATTGTAACTTCACTTCCAAGTTCAACTTTTCCACTTTTAGTTTTTCTGATTATCTCGGCATGTTCTAAGTAATCTTCAAGTTTTTGAATACGGGATTCAATTCGCCACTGTTCGTGGACAGCTGCATCATATTCGGAATTTTCACGTAAGTCGCCAAATTCGGCTGTTACTCTTAGTTCTTCAATATTCTTCCTGCGTCCTATCTTGTATAAGTATTCGAGTTCTTTTTTGAGTTTATTGAATCCTTCTTCCGTTAATTTAAACGTTCCCATAAAACGCAAAGAAGATTGTTAATCAATCTTAACAATCTTTACATCATATGTTCCATTTGGACTTTCAATAGTTACAACATCTCCAACTTTATGTCCACATAAAGCTGCTCCCATTGCTGATTCATCAGATATCTTATTCTCTAAAATGTTAGCTTCAAGAGAACCAACAATTTTGTATTCATCAGTATCACCGTCATCAACGTATTCAATTGTAACAACAGATCCAAGGCTACATACACCTTTCTTGGATTCTTTAACAATTGTTGCATGTTCAAGCATGTATTCTAATTCTTTGATTCTTGCTTCTGTTTTAGCTTGCTCTTCTCTTGCTGCGTCATAGTCGGCATTTTCAGACAAGTCTCCTTGAGCACGTGCTTCTTTAATAGCTTGAATTATTCTAGGTCTATCTTCTTCTCTTAACTTTGCAAGTTCTTCTTCTACTTCAGCAAAACCTGCAGCAGTTAATTTGATTTCTTTTTTTTCTGACATAAAAATCACTCTTTCTTTTTTAAGTAATCATTCAATAAACTACTTTTAAAATAATATTACACTTTATCTAAAAAGTCAAACATTTTCGTTCTTAGCATATCGTTTTCTTCGAGTTTATAAGGACAAGGGATTCTAACAATCATCTGTGGATGTCTTGCAACATCAATACTATTTCCATCTTCATCAATAATTTTTTCAACATTAAAAGTATATGTTTCATGATTAGGACCAAAGGCTTGGATAGTATCTCCTACTTTAAAATTATTTCTTTGTTCTAAGGTTATAAACCCGTCTTTATAGTCAAGAACAAGACCTAGGAAGTCTTGATTAGATAATTCTTCTCTACCTAAATAGTATTGTTCGTTTTCACCGGGAAGTCCGTTAAAAAACTGTGGTGCTGAATCACGATTTGCAACTCTATTAAGAATATTTAAAGCATAATTCATATATTCATCTGTTAAAGTATTTGTACTTATTTTATCAATTAGTCTTCTATAGATTAAAATAACTGTTGATACATAGTAAATTGAACGCATTCTACCTTCTATTTTAAAAGAATTGACACCAGTCTCTATCATATCTTTTATATTTGATACCATATTTAAATCTTTTGGTGTCATCGAAAATGGTTCTTTTGTAACAGACTCACCATCTTTTCTATAATCAAATGTCCAACGGCATATTTGAGCACACCCTCCACGATTAGAATCTCTATTGGTGCAATAATTTGATAAGACACAACGTCCTGATATACTTGTGCACATTGCACCATGAACAAAACATTCAATTTCAAGACCTGTTTCCTCTTTTATTCTCTTTATATCATCCTTACTTGCTTCACGAGCAAGTACTAATCTTGTTGCGCCTAAAGATTTATAAAATTTAGCTGCTTCATAGTTTAAAGTACTTGCTTGTGTAGAAATATGAATTTCTAAATCTATATTATTCTCACGTATTAAATTTATGACACTTATATCACTAGTAATAATAGCATCAACCTTAATTTCACTTAAATATCTTAAGTATTCTAAAAGTCCATTCAAATCTTCATTATGAAAAACGATGTTGACTGTTACATATACTCGTTTATTTAAACTGTGAGCATAAGTTACAGCTTCTTTCATTTCGTCTAACGAGAAATTTTTAGCATTGGCCCTTAAAGAATAATTTTTGCCTCCAAAGTAAACTGCATCGGCACCATATAAAAAAGCAAATTTCATTTTTTCTAAGCTACCAGCTGGTGCTAGTAATTCAATTCTTTCTGTCATCATATTCACTCATCCTATATACAGTTTTTTTATTTAAGAATCCATCATTACCAAAAGGTGCTCCATCCAGTATTTCTTTGATACTCTTAGCACTTAAATCTTGATTTAATATTAAATAATAATAAATTGACTCTTCTTTTACTTTATTCATTAAGGAAACATAATTAAAATAATTATCACTTGTTAAAATAGTTCCATATTTACTTTCATGAGCAAAGAAATTTTGCATATTTCCAAAAGTATCTAGAGTCATATCGTTATAATCACTTAAATTATTATGCTTATTAAAATTACTTAAAAGTTTTCTTCTTGAATACATTACTTGATTTCTTCCTAAGATATTTAACACTAGTGGTTTAGAAGCTTTATCTAATATTTCTATAATTTCATCTTCCGTAAGTTCATTAGAAATAATAACTGATGAACATCCATGATTAAGGTAATAATTAATTGATTCATAATTGGTTGCAAAATGATTTTGGTTCCAGATAAGCTCAATATTTTCATCTTTAAATATATTATATATAGCAACATCTTCATAGATAATTCCTTTAAATCTTAGTAAATCATCTTTTATTTTTTTTATGTTATCAACATCATTACAATCTAGGACTCTATTAATTAGAATATATGAAGACTCAGGTATTTCATCTAGTTTGAATGTTTTATATCCAATAGAAAAATCTTCAATTGCAAAAAGAAAATTGGAGATGCCAATTTTCTTATATTCTTCTATATCACTTAAATTATTTATATTAATCAATATTTTTGACATTTTCATCATCTTTTCTGAAACTAACGGAGATTCCATCACCTATATCATAAAATTTAGTGATATAATCTTCATTTTGTTTTAAGAATTCAATATATTTTTCTATCTTATTTACAAGACCACGGACATTTCGAGACTCTATTCCTTCTTTGTTTTCTACAAGTCCATGAAATTTTAAGTTATCAGTTATGATTATTCCACCAGGATTTAAATAATTTTCAAATTTTTCAAAGAATTTAATATATTGTCCTTTAGCTGCATCAATAAATATTAAATCATATTTATGTCCAGCTAAATTTACTTCTAGTGCATCATTAAAAACTATGTTAATTTGATTATCTAAACCACATTCATTAACATTTTTAACAGCTTCACGATATCTTTTTTCATCTCTTTCGATTGTTGTTACCTCAACAGACTTATCACATTCTGCCATAAGTATAGCTGAGTATCCGATAGCTGTACCTAACTCTAAAACTGATTTAACTTTATTTAGTTTAATATATTTTCTTATAAATTCAATAGAATCACGTTCAATTATTGGAACATTGTTAGCTTCAGCATAGCGTTCCATTTCTTTTATAATTCCATTCATTTTTAAATTCACCTCTTACTCAGGCCAAAGCCCCTGAGATTTTAAGTTGTTTATTACTCTATCTTGTTCTGTAGATGTTTTACTTAAATATACTTTATTATTCTTATCAGCAACAAAATAATAGTAATCATTCTCATTTGGTGTAATGGAGGCCACAATTGATGAAAGTGATGGACTACAAATTGGTCCAACAGGAAGCCCACTAACGCAAGTTCCCCTAGTATTATATGCATTACAAGAATTTAAATCTCCTCTAGTTAAACTAGAAGTCATTTCCTTTCTTACAGCATAGTATGTTGTTACATCACTTCCAAGTGTCATGCCTACTTTTAATCTATTATTAAATACACCAGCAACACTTGCTCGATCTTCCGGCGTTACAGCTTCTAATTCTACCATACTAGCAAGCGTAAGTAAACTAAAAACACTTTTATTTGTTAAAGCTATTTCATCTTTGTAGTTATTTAGTTTAGTACCTAACGCATCAATCATTTTTAGAATTATATCATCAATTGTTGCATCTTTTTTAAACTCGTAGGTATCAGGAAAAAGATAACCTTCAAGTGGATAATATAATTCTTTATTTAAAATACTTTCGTCAATAAACCAATAATTCTTTATTAGTTTATTTAAAAACTCTTCACTATTAACACGATTATTTATTTCATCTTCTGTATATTTAAAGTTTTCAGATATCTTTTTTACATAGTATGGAAAACGTTTCCCTTCAACAAATGTAATTTTAACCGTATTTTCAACAATATTAGTACCAGTCGTTAAAGATGTAATTATCTCATTTACGTTCATACTTTTTGAAAGCCTATATGTTCCAGCTTGGAAGACTTTATAATCGCTCATTTTAATGTATATCTTTAAAACAAAAGCATTTTTTACTAAGTCATTTTTTTCTAATTCCTCAGCTATTTTGCTAACGCCCCATCCTTTTTCTAAGACAAACTCAGTAGTTTCATCAGTTTTAGAATTAACAGGAGTTAGACAAGCTATAAAAAACGCACTTAATGCAATAATAATTAAAACTAATAAAATTAGGAATATTATTACTGCTCTTTTTAGAACCTTGCTTACTGAATTAGTTGTTAGTATTTCCTGATTCTTCATTTTCTTCACTACTACTTTTACTAGACGCACTCGTCATACTTTCACGAATTTGTTCTTGTGTTGATATAAGGATATTTTCAATTACTTTCCACTCTTTTTCACTTGTTAATGGTTTAAGTGATAAATCTTCTCCTGTTGGATCATAAGTATTAGCTCTTATGATAACATTTCCCTTTTCATCAGTTGAATTATCAGTGTAAGCTATATAACTTTTACCAGTTTCATCTGAATCAAAAGTAAATAATTTATAAAATTCTTTTTCTTCTCCATTTTCATCTTTTACAATAAATTTAGCATCTTCCATATTCATGCATATTACTCCCTTTCTTCTTTTCTAAGATATGTATCAAGAATAATACTAGCTGCTACTGCATCTATTACTTTTTTTCTGTTTTCTCTTCGCATATCCGATGATATTAAACACTTTTCAGCTTCTACTGTTGAAAGACGTTCATCAATTAATTCAATTGACATACCAGATTCTTTTTCAAGCATGTCCTTAAAATTATTTGTCCTCTCAACAGCAAATCCTAGTGAATTATTCATATTTTTAGGATACCCTAAAACAAGTTTTTCAATATGTAATTCCTTAATTAAGTTTACTACTACATGTACCAATTCATCAAGAGATTCATACCTAATTGTTTTATAAGGGCTTGCTATTACACCTAATTTATCAGATGTTGCAAGACCTAAAGTTTTAGTTCCCAAATCCATTCCTAAACATTTCATTAATTTTCAACATATTCCTTTACTACAGCTTCAAGAATCTTACCACGATCTACTGATAATATCTTTTTTCTTGCATCTTTATAAGTTGTAATATATCCTGGGTCTCCACTTACTAGATATCCAACTATTTGACTAACAGGATTATACCCTTTTTCTTTTAATGCATCATAAACTTCCATTAAAGTCGTTTCAACTAATGCTGATGTTATTTCATCTATATTAAATAGAGTTGTTTCGTCCATTTTACTTCACCTCTAATACAATAATTTTATCATAAGGTTTGGAATATAACAATCGGTTAGACAAAAAAAGTACTGATTTTTCTTCAGCACTTTAATTTAGTTATTAGTTTTACTTATTGTTATTAATAAATTCTAAAATATCATCTTTGCTTTGTAAACCAATTAGTTTACCAGCTTCTGAACCATTATTAAATAATATTAAAGTTGGTATACTCATAATTCCAAATGATGATGCAAGTTCAGGAAATTCATCTGTATTTATTTTTAAAATAGATACATCATCTAATCCTTCTAAAACTTCACCCATTCTTTTACAAGGTCCACACCAATCAGCATAGAAATCAACTAAGACGATTCCTGATGCAACAATACTTTCAAAATCACTTTTTTGTTTTAAATGTTTTATCATTTTATTTCCTACTTTCTACTATTTTTGTATTCAGTTTCAATTTCTTCAAATCCAGTAGCGTCAATTTTACCAGATTCTATTAAATTATTAACTGTATCAGATGAAACTATACCATATTTTAGCATTATTTCGTATACTTCACTGTTGATTTTATCATTACTTTCATTTTTATCAATAGTTGTAACTAGTGTATAAACTTCATCAATTGTCTTATTTAAATCTTTTGTAGCATTTGATAATACTGGTGTATTATTAAGCATTGCATCAGCTACTTTGGCTTCTTTTATAAATTTACTTGTTGCTGGAATTAAAGAACAAATAAAGATAATGATGAAAGCAATTATAAACATTCTTAAAGTATTTACAATAGCACCACCAATTTTATTTGGAAGTCCAAGAATAATAGTTGCATTAATAAACTTGTTAAGTACACCTGTTAAACTTAAAACAAGTTTAAACACAATTGTTAAAACTATTATTATAATCACAAAGGCAATACCTTCATATAATAAGATGTTTAGCATTGTTATATCTTTAAATATTCCACCAAACGAAAAAAATGGTAAATGCTCAATAAGAATTGAGCTTATTGGTCCTTTTAATAAAATTGCTAAAGCAAATATTAAAATAGATGATACAAGTTTTACTATACTAGTAAGAAGTCCCTTTTTCCACCCTTCTAAAAATCCTAAAATAAGCAAAATAATAATTATTAAATCAATATATATCACGATAATCAACTCCTATTCTAATTATAATAAAATCTATTTAAAAAAGCAATAAAATATGCTAGAATTAAACTTAGGTGATGGAGATGAAACAACAGACTATTGTATTTAAAGTATCCGATAATGTAAAAGAAAAAATGATTGAATTTTATAAAGACAGATTTGAGAGTGTTCATCCTCCATATTCTCTCTTCCAAGTTAAAGATTATGATTGTGTTATTACTTTATATGAATCTGGTAAAGTTATGTTTCAAGGATTAGGTGCAGACATTGAAGCATCAATTTGGACAGAAGAAGAAAGAGTTAATAATGATCGTGATGTTCAATCAGAAATAGATGCTGAAAAAGCCAAAAAAGAAGCAAAAGAAGCAGAGATGAAAGATGATAGATTTAAAAATACATCTACAATTGGATCTGATGAAGTTGGTACAGGCGATTACTTTGGCCCATTAGTTGTAACTGCTTCATATGTTGATAAGAGTAAAATCAGTAAGCTTTATGAATTAGGTGTAAGAGATTCTAAAAAGATTAATGATACTAAGATTCGTGAAATTGGTCCAATACTTATTAAGGAATATCCTCATGTTACGTATATTTTAAATAATAGCACTTATAACAAATGGGGAATTACTAACATGAATCAAGTTAAAGCAATACTTCATAATCGTGTTTTAACGGAATTAAAGAAAAAAGCAAGTTTTCCTTATAAATACATCGTAGTTGATCAATTCTGCTACCCTACTATGTATTTTAAACATATTGCTAAATCGAAAGAAATTGAAAGAAATATTACATTTACTACACATGCTGAAGATAAATGTTTAAGTGTTGCTGTTTCAAGCATTATATCAAGATATATCTTTTTAATGGAGATGGATAAAATGCGTGAGGTACTTGGAATAAATATTCCATTAGGTGCTGGCGAGATAGTCGATAAAACTGCAGCAGAAGTCGTAAAAAAATTTGGTAAAGATAAATTATATGAAGTTACTAAATTAAACTTTAAAAATACAGAAAAATTAAAAGAGTTCTTATAAATTAAGTAAGAACTCTTTTATTTCATATACAGGATTATAACCTGTTTTTATTTTGATATCTAAATCGGATAAATCTATTATTATCTTTTCTAAATCTTCTGTTGTATATATTTTACTATTCTTTTTCATTACATAAACTCTACCGGTTCCTGAGTAACCGAGTTTCTTAGCTATTTCTTCATCAGTTAAGCCGTGATTTACGGCATCTCTTACCATATACATATTAATATAACTTGATGCTAAAACTCCAAGTATTTGAAACTCATCTACTCCATTATTTAAAAGTTTATCAAGCAAAGTAAACGCATCACGGAAATTCTTAGCAATAACAGCATTCGAAAATTCGAATGTATCTACACTTTCAAGTTTAATTCCATAAGTATTTACTAAATCTTCTGTTATGTGGCTATTTATATTTGATATTTTTTCAATATCTTTAATTGCTACGTCTATATTATCTAAACTATTTTTTAAAATTAAATCTAAAGCATTTTTATCTAATATTAATTCATGTGATGTTACATAATCATTTATTACTTGTTTTATTGCAGTTTCATCTATTGATGTAAAGTCACTTACTGTTGCTCCTAAAGACAACACTTTTTTTGTAAAATCTTTTGTTTTACTAATGGCATCACAGACGAAAATAATGGAAGTAGATTCATCCATATTAGATAAATAATTATATAAAGCATTAGTTTCTTCTTCGTAATTAAATTTTCCACCAAAGTATTTTGTATCTTTAATCACTATCACTCTAGATTCATCAAATAAGCCAAAGTATGAAGCATCTTCTATACAGTCATATATAGTTTCATCATTTAGTGAGTGAACTGTGATATTTGTATTGTCTCCAGCAATTTTTTTTATTTCTAGATTTATAATATTATAACTTGGGCTAGATATAAGATAAATTTTTTTCATACTAACCTCTTTTTTCTCTTATACAAGTATATTCATCCTTTAACTTTTTTTCTACATCATCTATACTTGTATCCATATCGATTTCTTTTTCTTGTATATAACTATTGTAAAAATCTTCGTTAAAAAGTGTTTTTATATATGTTTTTGCATGTATGGCATTATCACTTTCACTTACTTCATAGTTAAAATAATCATCTAAATTTGCTTGAACACTTTTGTATTGATCATCAAATAGTTTTTTTATTTCTTTTAAGGTAACCTTATCAGTTGGACGCATAGTTTCAAATCTTTTATATTCATATAAAGTATTATCAACATAAGAAAACTCAAGAGTTTCATCATAGTTAGTATATTTAGAATTAAGGTTACATACTAAAACTAGTGATAAATAATCATTATCATCATATATTTTATTACCAACGAATAAACCAATAATTAAGATAGTTATTGATCCTATAATTATTGCAGTTCTTTTATCTACCACGTTTATCACCTTTAATAATTATACCATATTAAGGGGTGTTTTTTAATACTTTTATTGAGTTTTCAATTGTTTTAGAAGAATTAAAATTAACTCCATAATAATGTAGTAAATCATAAACATTAGTATCATTCATTAAAGATTCATTTAACTTATCTATAAAGTGTAATGGTTCTTCTAAATAATTAATTAAGATATTTGTAGCATAAATAAATGATATGACGTAATTATAAAATGTATGCCTTTTATAATGATTTATATAAATTTCTTTTTTATTTTCTGGTACTGGAGTGGTATTTATTAAATCTAAGAATTCAACTCTTAAACTAGAAATTCTTGCAATAAGAAATTTATTGAAGTTATTTTCTCCGATATGCATACCATCTAATATAATAGACGCGATAAGTTCAGTTAATATAGGTATTGTATCTATTGTATGATAATTATTAGTGTAAGAATAAGGTATAATTACATGTGTCCCTTCATGTGTTAGTGTTGGTATACTTTCTATTGCATCATTTTTACCAACAGATACGAATTTTTTATCATCAACTTCAATAACTGATCCATCAAAAGGAGTACTTCCCGTTACCACAACTCTTTCATATAAGCTATGAATAGATTGTGGTTTTACAGACTCTTTAAAGATAAGGGTAAGTATTTGGCTAGATAAATCATAGACCCTTGATATTTCTAATTGATTTATACTTATGTTTTCCATGCTTGATTTATTTTTTATTAATTCTTTAATAAAGTAAGAGTAATTATCTACTCCACTAGATGTTTCAAATTCTAAAACGGATAAAGATAATTTATATTTTCTTATATTAGAAAAATAATTTAATGCAGCCATAAACTCTTTATCATCCATAGAATACCCCCTCTTTTCAAGTTGGATATTTTAACATATTTTTACTACTTAGGCAAAATTTAACGAAAACTTATAAGACAAATTAATAAATTTATTGCTAATGTTTACTTTTCCACTTGCAAGATATAAGATAATTTGCTAAAATTATTGTTGTCATGGCGGAATTGGTGAAGTGGTTAACACGGTAGATTGTGGCTCTATTATGCAAGGGTTCGACTCCCTTATTTCGCCCCATTTTTTTAAGATTTAAACGTGAAAAATGCGTTTAAATATATTATGTATGCTCATCCTAAAACGTTTCTGAGGTGTAATAGGATGAAGGGAATTAAGGACAGCTTCTGTCTTTTTTTCTTGCTCTAAATCTGTATGAGTGTAAATATCTAGTGTCGTTGTGATGTTATTATGTCCCACTCTTTTTGATATAACATTAGCCTTAATACCATTGTTAAATAGTAATGTAATGTGACTATGTCTAAATTCGTGTTGAGTGATACATTTTATACCTACTTTGTCACAAGCTGCTTTCTTTCTTCTATCAATAGTTGTTGGAGATAATGGTTTATGTCCACCAAATATAAATAGATCACTTACATCTTCATTTTCATCATTGGTATATTCGTATTTAAGATTAAGTAAATCGTTAAATAATTTATCATCTAATACTACTTTTCTTATGCTTGAATATGTTTTAGGGGTTCCTAGTTCTCTTTTTCCTTTTCGTTCAATGCTTTTACTAACATCAACGTAATTGTCTTTTAAATCGCTGAACTTTAACGCCATTGCTTCGCTAGGTCTTAGACCACCATAGAACAAAAGTGAAAAGTATTGAATATAAATATTGTCTTCTAACCCACCAATAAATGTATTAAATTCATCTAAAGTGTAAGTATCGTGTTCAATTTTCTCGTTTTTTCTTTTAAAGTTTCCTAATTCTCTTAGGGGGTTTTTATCAATTACTTCCATATTAGCGCAAAAATCGAGGAAATTAGTAAATGTAACATATAAAGTGTTATTATACGAATTTTTAAAACCAAAACTGCTTATTGTATTTTTCCAATCTTGAAAATCGATTTTCCTTAGTTCTCTAATGTCTTTTTGGTCAAAGTATGGTAATATATATCTATTAAAGTTATACTTACGAGATGTAAGGCTCTGTGTTTTTAAAGCATATTTTTCACTTTCTAGATACCTCTCATATAGTTCATTAAATATATACAATTAAAACACTTCCTTTCTATTAAATTTCAAGCAATTTTGCTTGATACATCGATTATAACATGACTTTTTTCTGGAATGACTATAATTTTAAATTTAGACATTGTCCAAATAAAAAAGTGACGTTTTTCTAGTACCTAGAGAGATATTTTTGACTGTGTCCAAATTTAATTTTCAATTTTCATAACTTGTTTTAAGTTATAAAATGGCTTTTTTTTACTCGCCGTTAGGCAACCCAAACAAAAAAAGTGCTTTTTTGTTTGATAATAACCATTATTGGGAGCATTCAAAAAGTCAATTGCTTTCGCGACATATACTCTTATAGATAGCAAAAAAAAGCCAATGTACTTCCCGTTATTTCACGGTCAATTGACTTTTTTCATCACTCTTGAGAAAACTTACTTTATTTCTTCGAAATAAATTTACGACATAGATATTCGTCATCAAGAATAAGAGTATTGTCGCGAATTAGTTTCTTTATAAATCTTTGCATAGCACAATTACTATCAAATCTTAAGTTTATTTCTCTAACGCCCTTTATTTCCCTTTTTAAAGCAATTTTTAAATGCTGGTTGTGATAATAGATATAATCTATATCATCTCTTGTAAGATTAATGTACACTTTGTTTTACTCCTTTTCCTCCACTTTCTAATTTTAGGGTTTAATATCAATAGAAAATGATTTATACTATACTTAGTTATTTTAAGTATTCAAGAAAAGTGACTTCTCTATTATCGTATATGCTTATATATCGATTGTCATAAATTAGTTGCTTATCTTGAATTATTTTATTGAAATAATATTTTCCTTGGTCGGTATCAATATCTAAATAACTTGTACTTGGCTTGATGAGATTTGTTGAAGAAAAATATCTTCTATGACTAAATAATCTGTTATCAATGTCCTTTGTCATATATTTAGATATGTAACCGACTATTTTTTTAGGGTCACCTTTTATTTCTTCAATACTTGTAAAACCATCTAGCCAATATTTAATGTGTTTAAATTTAGGGTTGTCTTCTTGTATATATAATAGTTTATCATCATTTATAGAAATATTTGTGAGTAAGTGATAATGTACAGCGCCCCTTTTTTGAAATTCAGTAATACAAAGATATTTGAAATCTTTTTTTACTCTTCTAACCTTATCGGTAAAATACCTAAATCTTTTATTTGCGTCTTCTACTGAGGTTACATTTTCACTAAATGTAAGTGTGATAAATGTTTCCCAAGAGCTTATATTTGCTTTAGCTAATCTTTGGCATTCAAACTTACTTCTCGTTATACTACGTTTTTCTATAGTATTGTTTAAATTTACTCTTCTTTGCTTATCTTTTGGTTTTTCTAATGACCTTAAAATCTCTTTTGTTTTTCTTGATGAAAGATTAAAATCGTCTTTGTCATTACAAGTGAGTTTTTTCTTTGTATCATACAAATAAATTTGTGTGTAATCTCCTAATTCTACAACTTTAATGTTATAAATTGTCGGAGTTATGTGCTTACTATCAAGTAATAGGCGTGACTCTTTCGAGTCACTTTTTTTATTAGTCATATACCAATCATTGTTAATTGTATATTGTTGATTGTGTGTGTCGTGCGGATGCTACGACACAACACAACAAAACAAACTATATTACAATTAAAACAAGAATAACGTACAATCCCTTATTTCGCCCCATTTGGTAAATTAAGGTACACTTGTACCTTTTTTTAATAAATAAATATGAGGTTCTATGAAAAAATCTAATTATATAATTTCAGAAAAAGAATATCCTAAATGTGATATTGCAATTTTATTTGGTGGATATCAAATGATTCCTACAAGAGCTAGAGCAGCAATAGATTTATATAAAAATAAAATGGCAAAAAAAATATTAATAACTGGTGGTATTGGATATTTTAATAAAAATAAAAAAGACATAGAAGCTAATATACTTTATGAATATATTTCTTCTAATGGGGTAAATAAAGATGATATAATTTTAGAATGCAAATCAAGAAATACTTATCAAAATGTAAAGAATTCCTTTGAGTTGCTATCAACAATCTATAATATTAATAAAATAAGTATAATATTAGTTACATCGGATTTTCACATGAAAAGATGCTTTTATCTTTCAAAAAAATTTTTTAAAACAGAAAAAATACTCTGCTATCCAGTAACTAGTGATAAAGTTAATTTAAGTAATTGGAAGAATACTCATCAAGGAAGAAAATTAATAATCCAAGAATTCTTTCTTTACTTACTATGTAAATTAAAAAAATAGATACCATAAAAATGGTATCTTTTAGTTTAGTTTATATAAATAAAATAACAACTATTATTAGATAGCTTTTACTAATTTTATTTATCTAATATTGCATCAATTGGTTTAATATGTGCAAGTCTACTTAAACATACACTGGTAAGGAATAAAGACCCTATTACAACTGATATAATAGTTATAATTATTGTTAATGGTTCAACAACTATATGATTAATATTAACAAGGTTATAGTAATTCATAACTGTATTAAGGATATTTGATACTGGTAACCAAATTAATGTTGATAAAATAGTAGACAAAACACCAATTATTAAACTTTCATAGGCAAATATTTTTGATACATCTTTATGAGTTGTACCTATTGCTCTTAAGATACCAATTTTTTTCTTTGAATAAGTTATAGTTGTTGCTATAAAGTTATAGAAAAGTAATATAGCAAATAAAACAAATACAGCAGTAATAACAGCAATGTATCCTTTAAAAGCATCATAAAGCATCTTAATTCCCATAATATCGCCTACATATTTATAGTCAATTGTATAAAACTCCCCTACTTTATCTTGATAGAAATCTTCACTATCTAATTCTAAATTATCAAATATATAGCTTATCTTTGATTTATTATTTTCGTATAATCTTGTTCCAATAATAGTTTTATTATAACCTGTATAATTATCTAGTAAGTCTTTACTTACATAGATCATATCATCATTAGATATTCCAATAATTTTAACGTTTTGTTCCGGAAGTCCATCGAATCTTTTGGTATATACTTTTTTATCAATAAATCTTTTTCTATTTAAATAATCAATTGTATATGATTTTATACTTTCAGCATAAGTTAAGTCAGGATGGTTTTTATAGTATTCTTCTTGTTTTCCCCTATAGGATGGATCATAAATCTCAATTGCTAAAGATGGCATAATTATTTCATTTTCTTTTAAACTATTAATTGTAACTTCCCCTTCACGTGTAAGAACTTTTATCTCTTTATCTATGATTTTTACTTCTTTTCCTATTAGACTTTTTTCTTCACCGAATTCACGAGTCGTAAAATATGTGTTTTTTCTAATTTCATCATAGTCAACATTTAAATTTATTTCATCGATAAAGTCTTTTGTAACATAATAGTAATTATCAGTTTCTCTAATATAATTATTAAAATAATTTGAAGCTTTTTCATCATCTATTGTTTTTTGATTCTTATATTCGTCTAAAGCATGATCATTTAATTTAATGTAGCCAGTTATAGTTACTATATCATTTCCAAATTTTACTTCTTTTTTATCTTTAATTAATGTATCTAGATTTTCTGGCCTATAATCACCGCCATTTTTATCAGTTATACCATATTTACAGATTTCTTCAGCTTTTCTTTCTCCAATTACTATTTCACTTTTATTTTTAGGTTTTTCACCAACCAAATCTGATAAAATTGCATCTTCATCTATTTCAACAAAATTTGGAACATAAGATTCATAATATTTGTTTAATTCTACTTCATTATCTCTATGAAAATCTAAATAGAAAGATCCATCAATAAGAGAATATATTCGATTGACTTTATGATGGGTAACATTTTCAATATGTTTAATGTCATCTTCAGTGAGAGTTTCTTTTTGACATGTTACTGAGTCCATTTCTAAAGTACATTTTTCTTTCTTTATATTGAATGAGAATTCACTATTTTTATGCATTGTATCATAAGCAAGAGAAGATGACTTAAATAGATGAATATTAAAAGTGAACTCTAAAAAGAAGAAAGAAAACCCGAGTAATATTATAGTTAGAATAAATTTACCTAATTTGGCTTTTATATTTCCTAAAGATAGTTTTAAAATATTTTTATTAGAAAGTCGATATTGTTCTAATTCTATATTAGCATTTTTTTCTTCCTTTATGTCTTTATTTCCTTTGCTGACTATTTTTCCATCACTTATCTCAATTATTATATCTCCATATTTTTGTGCCATCTTTATATCATGAGATACAACTAACACAGTTCTATTTTCACTAATATTTTTTAATATTTCAAATATTTGCATGCTTGATTTAGAATCTAAGTTTCCAGTTGGTTCATCTGCAAGTATTAAAGAAGGATTTTTAATTAGAGCGCGTGCTATAGCAACTCTTTGCTTTTGACCACCAGAAAGTTCATTGATATTTCTTTTTTCAAGACCTTTAAGACCAAGTTGAGTTAATGTGTTGCTTACTAACTTATCATCCTTTTTCCCTTGTAGTTCTAAAGATAAATTAATATTTTCAAAGACATTATAGTCTTCAATAATATTATAATCTTGAAAGACAAAACCAAGATATGAATTTCTAAATTTATCTAGTTCATGTTCTTTTAACTTTGTTATATCAATATTATCAATTATGATACTACCAGAATCAATTGTATCTAAACCACCTATACAATTTAAAAGTGTTGATTTTCCAGATCCTGAGGTACCAACAATAAATACTAGACCTTTTGATGGAATTTTAGTTGTTATGTTATTTAAGGCAACTGTGTCTTCTGTTTTTTTAGCTTTATATGTTTTACATACTTTTTTTAATTCAATCATTTTATCCGTTCCTAATCTTTTTTATAATTTTCCATTATTTTTCGTTCATCTAATGGAAGTATTTTCTTTTCTTTACCATCATATTTCACATCAGCTTCCCGAATAGCTGCAATAAGTAAATCTTTTAAATTATTGTAAACTTCTTTTTTATAGTCTTCTTTATAAATCCAGTCTAAGTATTTAGTTTTTTTAGTATTATCTGGACGACCATATAAGACATTGCCTGAGTGTAACCAATAGCCGAATTCAACATTAGTTGTAAAAGCTGGCATATTATTCAAATCTCTTGGTACCCAGAAAACTATTACAGTTGATGATTCTAAAGCTGCGCGCTCCCACATAGCTTGATCAACATAATCTTCCTTTGGTTTCCATGTAGAATATTCCGGAATATAGACAAGGCCTCCGAAGTTATTTTCTTTTAAAATGTTTACTGCTTCTTTTCTCCAAGAAATACTTCCTTCTCCCCTAGGTGTTGGCCCAGCTAAAAAAATAGATTTTTTCATCCTTACTACTTTTTCATCTGAATAATTTAATTCCATATTATCAAACCCTTCTACTATCACTTTTATCATACAAGTAATAATGAAGAAAATCAAGTATTTGACTAGAAAAACAGACTGTGGTATTATACTACGCATATAGGGAGAAAATGATATGGATGAAAATAATTCATGGTTTACAGAATTAGTAAATGAATATGCAAGCATTAAAGGTATAGCATTAGATATTACTAGACCAAATGATTTATGTGAGGTTTTAATGCCTACAAAGGATATTCCAGATGAAACTAAAATATGTTTATATGATTTAATTGAATATCTTACTTCAGAAGGTAGAAGTATGCTATTAATGGCTATTTCAATGGGAATTCCTTATCTTGCAAAAAATGCTAAACGTGCATTTAATAATAAATTTAAAGCACTAGCTAGACTTGAACTTGAATTAATTGAATGCAAAGATGAAAGAATAAGTTATCTTATGGGACATAATGAATATGAGGAAATGGAGACAAGATTCTGTCCGATTGATAAAAGACGTACAGGTAAAGCTCCTGTTCCAACTACATTACTCGGTATTGATTTAAGTGATTATTTAACTGAACCAACAAATCCTTTGGTAGATTTTGTAATTAGAAAATTCAAAGATAAAAACTTAACAAGTGTTTGCGCTTTTGGTAGTGATGTTAACCCATGGGGTAAAAAAGGAAACGGCGAACCTAAATTAAATTAAGAAATTCAAAAAACATTTTAATGGCAAGTAAGATAAGAATTATACCTCCAATTCTTTGAGGAGAGGTATTAATCTTATCTTTTATTTTGTTTGCAAAACTAACTCCTAAACTTGAAAGAATGAAGGTAATAGCCCCAATTAAGAAACAAGGAAAAACTATACTATCAACCATAAATGGAAGGGTTAATCCAACGGCTAGTGCATCAATAGATGTTCCAATAGAAAGAGGTATCATAGTTTTAAAATCTATTAAATGACTTTGACTTTCAAGGTTTTCTCTTAACATATTAAGTCCTATAAGTAGAAGTATAATAAAACCTATTAGATGACTAAAACGAACTAAATAAATACTTAAGTTATTTGACATTAAATATCCTAAAAATGGCATTAGTCCTTGAAATACACCAAAATACACACCTACTATTAACGCGTGATAGATTTTAATATCTTTAATACTCATTCCTTTAGAAAAGGCAACTGCAAAGGCATCACTAGATAGAGATATACTTACTAATATTAATTCAAATATGCTCATATAAATCCTCATATTTTATTTTTACTCTAAAGTCACTTAATGAGTTTATACCAAATTGATTGTATGAATAAATAAATAGAAGTCCATCTTCTAAAACGTAAAAGTTATCTTTGTTTAAACCTATGACTAATTCAATCATATCATTTGTAACTTTATAATCTTTTAAATTTAATTTTATTTCTTTTATTAGTTTATCTAGTAAAGGTTCATTTCCCCTTGTAAAGTGTAATATATCTATTAATTCATCATTTAAGGTGTGAAAATACTTATCTTCTCTAATGGGGATAGTTGTGTAACTATACGTTAGAGTTATATGGGTGTCTTTATAATTATTAAAAGTATTATATTCTACTCTACTCTTAAAGTTATTTGGTTTATTTTTTAAGTGAACACTTATACTTTTATATTCATGTTCTTTTAAAGTAATATATTCACTAACTAATGCTGCTACTATATCTTTGTTTTCCACTTTATCACCTATAAAAGGGTATGAAAAAAAGATGCTTTTTAGCACCTTATATATTAATTAATTCGTATTCTCTTGAACCTATACCTAACTTTTCTGCTGCATCTAAAATATGAGTTCCTTTTCTTGATTCAATTCTTTCAATTAAATGGTCTTTTCCTGGATCTGTTGAACTATATATTAAATCTATACATGCTTGATCTAACGCAAGTGGATCAGTTGATGCAAGTATACCAATATCTTCCATGCATGGGTCTTCAGCAATATAACAGCAATCACAGTCAACTGATATATTGGACATAACATTTATATAGACAATGTTACCTTTAAATAGCTCATGAATAGTTTTAGCTGCATCAGCCATTGATTCCATGAAGTCTTCTTGAGAAACATTAAAGAAATCACTTTCTTTACCATCTTCATTTCCGATAGTATGAATATAAGCTTTTCCTTTACTTGATGCAAAACCAATAGATAATTGTTTTAAAGCACCACCAAAGCCTCCCATTGGGTGCCCTTTAAAGTGCGATAAAACTAAAACTGAGTCGTAATTTTTTATGTGTGATCCAACATAGTTCTTTTTTAAATGTAGCCCATTTTCAATAGGTATCACTAAATCTTTTCCTTCGGAATCTAAAATATCAATATTAAATAATTTAGTCCATCCGTGACTTTCCATAACTTCTTTATGTTTTAAAGTAGTGTTTCTTGAACCTTCATAAGCTGTATTGCATTCTACTACTGTTCCATTAACATGGTTTATAAGTTCTTCTACATAGATAGGCTTTAAAAAGTTTTGATTACCCTTTTCTCCTGAATGGACTTTTACTGCAACATTTCCTTTTAATTCTACACCTAAAGCATCAAATATATGAACTAAACTATTAGATGATAAATCATTTGTAAATAATACTTTTTCCATAATAATTTCCTTATCTATGTTATAAATATAACAAGATTTATTTTATTTGTCTATCATGTTTTAGTCTAAAAATATTTAATTTGTCTATAATAGTTATAGGTGATGAAATGAAATTAATTAAAAATATTTTTTATATCTTTACTCCTTTAATTCTTGGAGCAATAGTTTCTATTCTTATAAATAAGAGTATTGATTATGAATATTTAAGTTTACCTCCTCTTGCTCCTCCTAGTTGGTTATTTGTAGTCATGTGGACTATAATATATTTTTTAATGGGACTTTCATATTACTTATATAAAACTCGAGGACCAATTAAAGATATAAGTAAGATTTATTACTCTCAACTATTCTTAAATATTATTTGGGCACCCCTATTTTTTATTTTAAAATTTAGGTTTATTAGTACAATTGTAATAATCTCTTTAACTATTCTAGTCTTTATTCAATTAATCATGTATTTTAAATATTATAGAATCTCTTTTTATTTAAATATTCTTTATTTCTTTTGGTTAATATTTGCAAGTTATTTAACCCTAAGTATTTATCTTTTAAACTAAAAATACAAGTGATATACTTGTATTTTTTAATTATTAAGTTCTGCTATTCCATCCATCCTGTAAATATGCCAAATGTCATCTTTATAGGATTTTACTAAATATGTTTCATAATGATAAACATGATTACTTTGCATTGCTTCATATAAAACATTACCAGTCCTCATTGAAAATCTTAAATATAAAACATCATAACTATTAGTTTCTTCTTTTACTTTCTTTTCTAATTCTTCTGTATTATCAACACCATATTCTAAAGTTAAAAGAGAGGCATGATAAAAGGTATCTTTATCAGTAAATACACTTTTTATGGTATTAAACCCTTCTTCTATAACCATTTCTTCATGATTATGTTTTTGATATATAGTAGTTTCAAGTTCTCTTATGCTATTTCCATACTTATTGGTACATCCACATAAAAAAACTAATGTAATTAATATAGTAAGTGTTTTTTTCATTTATTACTCCTTATCAGTTACATTAATTATATCATAAATATTTTAAATTACATAATTGGTTATTATTATTTCTATTACTTCAATTAAAGTATTTTTAATTGTGGGGTCTATATTACCTAAATTCTTTATTGATTTTAATAATCTCTTAAAATTTAAAAAGTCATTTAAAGTTTTATAACCTTGATGTTCTAGATCTCTAAATATTGCATCGACTATTCTTTTTTGTTCTTTATAATCAATTGCACTAATATACTCATTTAATTTCTTTTCTATTTGAATTGATTTTCTATCTTGTTTTGCTGATGCAAAATGGTTATCTTCAATCACCCAAGATGAGGCTGCATGAGCTAAAATATTTTTGTTAGTTGTTTTTACTACATGGTATCCATCATTATAAAGAAGTGTACCAACTAAACTGTGAGTTGGAATAATATGTATGTATTTATTTTTTATCTTTTGGTATTTTTTAGACATGAATTCTTCTTTTCTCAAACCTGGACCATCATTAGAATAAACATTAACTATTTTATATTTAATAAAAGGATTTGCAAACATTGCTGCAACTAAGGCAAGGTTTCCTCCTTTAGAATGCCCACCAACGATTATTTTTGAATCAAATAAGGAAATAGTATTATTAATATATTCTATGGCATATTTTTGAGCATCTACAGGAAAGGAAAATGAAAGGTATGCGTCTTCTTTCCAACCTGATAGTAGTTCATCTGTTCCTTCAAAGCCAATATATTTTAGATTTTTATCTATTTTAAAAGTCATAGCTGAAAACTGCGAATCTAAACTAGTTATATAAGTATACCTTGATAAACCCATATCCTTAAAACGAGGTGAGGAAATCACGAGTTCAAGTAATTTATAGGCATCCTTTTGAGCTAATCCTAATTTTATAACATCTCTTTTCTTATGAGTTTCTAAATATATCTTACCAGCATCACTTAAGCTAATGGAAGTTTTGTTTTGAGGAACTATACCAGTAAAATCTAAATAAGTCAAACTTGATAGAATTAGATTATCAACTTCATTAAAACTTGATTCTTTAAAGGAATTAGTATAATTTTTTACATAATCGTAAAAGTTCATTAGATTCACTTCCTACTTATTTTCTTTTAATTTCTTTATTTTGTTTTTATATTTTATTCTTCTTCTCTTTTCTTCTTCTTGAAATTTCTTTTTAGACTTTTTTACTTCTTCATTAATTTTCTTTAAACTTACGCGGAAGTTAGGATATGAAGATTTAATACGACGGTAGAAGATTGTATTATTATTAATCCATTTATCAATGTATTTTTTAATAGACTCAGTATTATCTTTTTTTGCAAATCTTATTTCATGACCAATTCTTTTCAAAATAGTAAATGAAAAAATATTATCAAATAGATATATTATAAATAAAATTATAGCTAAAATTAATCTTACATTACTACTAAGTATATTTGTAATATTTATAATAAATGGGTGTATTATATAGACAACTAGTACACCAAGAATACCAAAAGGTATCATAGTTTCTAAGCAAATTCGTCCATTAATATTGTATTTCTTACTTGAATAATCCCACCATCTTGCTTTAAATATCTTCTCCATTAGATAACTTGTTAAGTATTCAAGTATTGAACAAATTAGAATGGCTTTTAAGAATACGGCAAGTATATCTTTTTGAGGAGATCCTACAAGAAGCACGATAAATAAAACTCCATAGCCATATATTGGACAGATTGGTCCAACTAAAAATCCCCTGTCGACAAACTTTCTTTTTTCAATTAATTTACAAATTACTTCCATTAACCATCCTAGGAATGAATATATTATAAAGTAAAGAAAATAATTAACAATTGTTTCCATTTAAGCACCTCTTATACTCTTCTTTATATAAAAATAAGATATCATAGATATCTTATTTAGACAATACTTCACATATTAAATTAGTTATTTCTGTTGGATTATCAATAGATAAACCTTCAATTAATCTAGCTTGGGCATAAAGTATTTTTGTATATTTCTTTAATTCTTCAGGGTCTTCCTTAGACATCTTTTCAAGTTTTTTTACTATCTCATGGTTTTCATTAATTTCAAGAACCTTTTCAGCATTTAATTTTTCATCTGTTGGCATAGCATTAATTACTTTTTCCATTT
>CAZWST010000023.1:0-23750 GCA_964636965.1 uncultured Muribaculaceae bacterium | reverse complement strand
ATTGGCTCCACCTAAATCATCGATGAGTTAGGTGGATTTCTTTTATATTAAAACTATAAATAGCAAAAATAGTAAAAGGAAGATAATTACTACTAAAGATAGAATTAAAAAATCCTTCTTGTTCATATTGTCGCCTCCCTTCTAATTTGAAGTTTGGCTCCACCCAACTTATTAAATGTTCCATCTTAATTATATCAAACATATGTTTTGTATATAATAATTTTATATATTTTTTGCTTTGATTATAGCATTTTCTTAGATATATTATGTTTGTGACTAGATGAAAATATATCTAGTTTTTTAGATTATTTAGTAAATCAACTTTTAGTTCCTGTTAAATTAAATATCTTTTTTATATAATTTAAGTATGAAAGGAGAAACTATATGGATCAAGTTAAAATCGGAAAGTTTATTTCAAAGTGTAGAAGAGGTAAGAATATGACTCAAAATGAGTTAGCTGAAGCTCTTGGTATTACTAATCGAGCAGTTTCTAAATGGGAAAATGGCGTTTGTATGCCAGATGCTGGAACTATTCCAGAGTTATGTTCTATTCTTGGTATAACTGTAAGTGATCTATTTAGTGGTGAAGTTAATATGGAAGTTAAGAAGAGCGAGTCAGAAAGAGTTATTTTAGAACTTGCTAAAGAAAAGGAAGAAAGGGATAAACAGCTTCTTATCTTAGAAGTTTTAATAGGTATTTTTTCTACTGCTATTTTAGTTCTTTCTATATTATTTATATCACTTGTAGAAATGCCTCAATATGTAAAAATTATAATTATTACAATTGGTTGTATTATGTTTGCAATTGGGATATGTTATGCAATACTTATTGAGCGAATTGCTGGATACTATGAATGTAAGTTATGCCATAATAAGTATATTCCATCATATAAGCAGATATTTTTTGCAATGCATGCTGGGAGGACACGTTATATGAAATGCCCTAAATGTAAAAAATCTTCATGGAGTAAAAAAGTAATATCTTAATTATTATTCTTGCTATTTATTTTACTAAGTGATACTATAGTTATAATTTAGTAAATGGAGGAATAGTTATGGCATATGATAGACCTAATCATATTGTATCTGGTATGATTGAGTACGCAACGAGAGTTTTACCATATAAAAGAGAAGAGGACGAAATTGCTTCTCATTTAAATTATATAAGAGAAGAGTACACAACTAGTGCAGAGGCATTAAGTGATGAAGATTTAAATGCAAATCTTTGTTACTTAGAGGATGTTAAGGAATACATTCAAGAGTATTTAAATTTTATTCAAGTGTTATCAAAACCAAATGGAGAAGTAAGTGACAAAAGAGAAAGATTTTTAAGACATGCACTTATAAATTTAAAAATAAATGACACTGTAGAACTTTTAGGTTATGCAAATGAATCTATTGCTATTGGTCTTGATGTATTAGGAAAAGAAAAAAATAAGAGAATTGGTGTAAAGCAACAATCTTTAAAACCACTCGGATAAGCATTACTTTAGTAATGCTTTTTTTATTGTATATTTATTATTGACAATTGTTATATAGTGTTATATATTATGTATAACAGTTGGTGGTTTATATGAAAATGATAATTAGTAATAGTAGTTCTGTCCCGATATACGAGCAGATTAAGTCTTCTATTATTGAACAAATTATGAATGATGAATTAAGTGAAGGGGAGGCAATACCTTCAATAAGATCTTTAGCTAGTGATATTAGAATAAGTGTTATGACGATTAAGAAAGCTTATGATGAGCTCGAAAGAGATGGTTATATTGTAACGGTGCAAGGGAAAGGCAGTTTTGTTGCTCCAAGGAATGTTGAACTTGCTAAGGAACAAGCTAAGAAAGATATTGAAGCGTCTTTAGAGAAAGTAATTAAAACAAGTAAGATGTTTAATATATCCGAAGATGAAATAATTGATTTATTTAAGTTTTTGATGGAGAGTGATGAAGATGAATAAAGCAATTGAAATAAAAAAACTTACTAAAAAGTATGATACAGGTTTTACTTTAGGAAGTATTGATTTAGATATTCCATCAGGTATGATAGTTGGACTTATAGGTGAAAATGGTGCAGGTAAAACAACTTTAATCAAATCTATTTTAAATATTTTAAAAATAGATGATGGAAGTATAAAGATGTTTGATAAAGATATATCTAAATTTGAGGGCGATATAAAAAATCAAGTTGGAGTAGTTTTAGATGATATGTTCTTACCAGAAGTTTTATTAGTTAAAGATTTAGATTCTGTATTTAAAGGTATTTATTCTTCTTGGGATACAACTCTATATAATGATTATTTAAATACTTTTAAATTAGATCGAAATGCTAAAATAAAAACATTATCTAAGGGAATGAGAAAGAAACTTGAAATAGCTTGTGCACTTGCTCATAAACCTAAATTACTTATATTAGATGAACCAACAAGTGGACTTGATCCAATAGTTAGAAATGAAGTTTTAGATATATTCTTAAAGTTTATAAGTGATGATGAACATACGATTTTACTTTCGACACATATAACGAGTGATTTAGAACATATTGCTGATAAAATAGTGTTTTTAAATAAGGGTAAAATTTTACTTAATGACTTAAGAGATAATATTTTAGAACATTATGGCTTATTAAAATGCGATGAAGAATACTTTCCTAAAATAGATAAAAAAGATATTGTTTCATATAGGATGAATAAGTACGATTGTGAAGTATTAATTAATAATGTAGGGGACGCAAAGAAAAAGTATAAAAAATGTGTAATAGATAAAATAACATTAGAAGAATTAATGATTATGATGATTAAGGGTGATAGATAATGATAGGATTAGTAAAAAAGGATTTATTTATAGTAATAAGAAATTTAAGAAGCTTACTTGTTATTATTGCTGTGTTTTCTCTTTTAACACTTAATGGAAAAACTGATTTTTCTTTCTTTGCTGTTTATATGAGTATAGCGATAATGATGTCAACTTTTTCTTATGATGAATATAATAAGACTGATGCTTTTGTTGCTGCTTTACCTAATGGTAAAACTAATTCGATTAAAGCTAAGTATATATCCACTTTGGTTGTTGTATCTGTTGCTTCTATATTTTCACTTATATTAACAATTACATCAGGTTTACTTAAAAATAATTTAAATATTATTACGGCTTTAGAAACAGTTTTTATGGTGTGGCTAAGTGTTTTACTTGTTCAAGCAATATTTTATCCAGTTATTTATAAGTTTGGCGTTGAAAAGGGAAGAATTGGTGTATTTGCTTTGGTATTTGGTATAGTAATACTTGGAGGAGTACTTTCATCTTTCGGATTTAAATTGAATATACCAAGTAATATTCTTAATTCATTTGAGAATGTCTTAAAGTTTCTTGTTCCAGTTTTAATTATACTTATCTATGTTGGTTCATACTTTTTAGTTAAGAAAATATATTTAAAGAAAGAATTTTAAAAATATCTTAAGGTAAAAATACTTTAAGGTATTTTTCTTTTATGCTATGATATAGTTGGTAATGGAGATGATATTATGTTAGAGGTTAAGGATTTAAAAAAGAAATTTGTAAAAACTGATAAGAAAAAAAGAAAAATTGAATTCTATGCTGATAATGGTATTAGTTTCAAAGCTAAAAAAGGAGAAATAATTGGAATACTTGGACCTAATGGAGCTGGTAAAACAACACTTTTAAGAATGATTGGTGGAATACTTGAACCAACTAGCGGTAGTGTCTTAATTGATGGATTAAACTATAAAAATTCTGGACTTGAAATTAAATCAAAATTAGCTTTTTTATCTGGAAATACTAAAATATATGATACTTTAACAGTATATGAACTTTTGGAGATGTGTGGACGTATCTATGATGTTTCAAGTGATGTTTTAAAAAAGAGAATAGAGGAAATTGCAACTAAACTTGCTATGAATGATTTTTTATATAATAAAATTAGTAATTTATCTACTGGGCAGACTCAAAGAGTTAATATTGCTAGATGCTTGGTACATGACCCTGATTACTATATATTAGATGAAGCAACAAGTGGCCTTGATATCATTTCAAGTCAAGTAATATTAAACTTTATTAAAGAGGAAAAAAAGAAAAAGAAGACAATTCTTTATTCAACACATTATATGGAAGAAGCTGAAAATATTTGTGATCGTGTTGTCATGATAAATAAGGGTGTTGTAATAAAAGAAGGAACTCCTGATGAGATAAAGAAGGATACTAAAACTACAAATCTAAGAGATGCTTTCTTTGTATTACTTGATAATAATGGAGGTACTAATAATGAAGAGTAAAATAATGATTGTTTTAAAAAAAGAAATTAAAGAATTATTTCGTGACAAAAAATCATTAGCAATGATGTTAGTTGTTCCAATAATGATACCACTTCTTGTTATCGGAATTTCTGCTTTATTTGATATGCAAGTAAATAAGGATGTAAGTGAATATAATAAAATAGGTTTTAATTATGAACTTGGAGATATTGAAAAAAATATTGCAAATGAACTAGGAATTGAAGCAATAGTTAAAAGTGATGATGAACTAAAAAGCGATTATGAAAATGGTGCAATTAACCTTTTTGTAATAAAAAATGAAAATACTTATATTTTAAATTGTAATGAAGATGATGAGAATGCCTCTTTTGCAATGAATCTAGTTAATACTTTATATAGTTCTTATAAAGAAATATTACAAAGAGATTATTTGGTAAATAAAAAAATAAATCCTGATGAGGTAATTAATTTAATTACAGTTAATGAAAATATTATTACTAAGGAGAATGAAAATTATTTTTCGTCTTATATAACTACTTATGGATTTATGTTTATTATAATGGCTATAACTGTATCGGCAACATATCCTGCTACTGATTCTACAGCTGGAGAAAAAGAAAGAGGAACTTTAGAAACACTACTTACTTTTCCTATTAAAGCAAAAGATATTATTATTGGAAAATATTTAAGTGTAACATTATCTAGTTTTATAACTGGTCTTATAAGTTTAATTCTTTTGATTATATCATTAGTTGCTGCTGGCAATATGTTTGATATATATAAAGATGTTGATATGTTACTTTCATTTGAAAGTATTATATATTCTGTTCTAGTAGTAATCGCGTATTCATTTTTAGTAAGTGGTTTGTGTATTGCTATTTCTAGTAAATGCTCGACATTTAGAGAAGCTCAAAGTGCACTAACACCAATTACCTTTATTTCCTTTTTCCCAGGAATGATTGCTTTTATGACAGATGTTACTTCATCACCAATGTTATCATTAGTACCATTTTTGAATTTTACACTTTTGTTTGATGATATATCTGTAGGAAATGTTGATATTGTAAATTTATTATTATGTTTAATATCTACTTGTGTAATAATATTTGTTGTTTTATCAATAATTATAAAACAATATAAAACAGAAAGTGTATTATTTGGTAAATAAAGAATAGATTTCTATTCTTTTTTCTTACTTTATTTGAACTATTTTTTATAGTATACTTTTATTAGATGGGGATGATTTAAATGTTTTTTAATAAGTTAAAAGTTGCTCCACTTCATTATTGGGAAGAAAAATCTTATATTACTGTTATTACGGAAGAAACTGATAATAATCTAATTCTTAAAAATATATTAGATAGGATAAGTAAATCAAAATGTATTAAGATTTTAGATAGTAATACTGATTATACTAGTCAATCCATTAATTTTAATTTAAAGTTTAAAAAGAAAAATTATGAAGTAGGTATTTATATTGGAGATTTTCGTTTTCCAGAGTTTTACTTAAGTTTTATTAGTGTAAGTGATGAAAAGCGTGAGAAATTATTGAATTCTAAAAAGGGTGTAACTATTTTTATGAAGTTTGATGATGATGTTAAGACTTCTTATCATTTACAGCTTAAGTTAGCTAATTTATTGGTTCCCGATATGCTTGCTATACTAGATGAGTCATCTGAAAGAGTATTTCCTAGTGAGTGGGTTAAGCTAGCTTCTGAATCTGATATTGCTCCTAGTTCTAAAGACCTTTTTACTGTTCAGTTAATTAGAGATAAAACTGGTCCTGCTTGGTTACATACTCATGGACTTTTAAGATGTGGAATAAGTGAACTAGAAATACTTGGTTCTTCTGTTGATAGTAGCCGAAGTCACTTTAATCTAATTAGTTCTTATGCTATGTATTTAATTGATAAGAAGACTAATACTGAAGGTGGAGATTATATAGGTAGGCTTCAAAATGGTATGCCGATTGTATTAACTCAAGTACCATGGATAGATTCGCTAAAATATTATAAACATTTAAAAAGTGGTGGAAAGAAAGATCGTAAAAGTAGTCATAATACAAAAACTAATGTTATTTTTTTGTATACTAGTGAAGAAAATGAAAAAAATAATGTATTCACTAAGATTACTAACTTTGATGAATTATTAAAAGATAATCCTCTATACTTTGTAAGTGATGATGAAACTAATAGAATGAAAAGTGTTGCAATTGAAAGATTTGATTATGTTAAAAAAGCACTAAAAAATAAGAAATATTCAATTTTACTTAAAATTGGACTACATTTAGAAGAAGAGGGACAGTATGAGCATATTTGGTTTGAATTAATTGATTTGAAAAAGAATAAGATTAAAGCAAAATTGACTCAAGAACCTTATTATTTTAAAGGAATGCATACTGGGGATATTGGTGAATATAAAATATCAGATATAACTGATTGGATTATTTATACGGAAGATACATCCATTACACCTGATTCAGCTTATTTACTTGATTAATTTTGGAGGTAAATATGAATAAGAATAAATTTGAGCTTTTAAATAAATTAGATAGATTAGATAATAAGAGTAATTTGTCTGATATTCAAGGCTACATTAAAGATATGATGAAAATAAATAATTTTAATAATACACCTCTTGAATTATTTTGTTATTTAACCGAAGAGATTGGTGAACTTGCAAAAGAGATTAGAAAAAAAGAAAATAATATGGCGATTGATTTAAATAAAAAGTATGATTCTTCACTTGAAGGGGAGATTGCTGATGTATTTATATACATTTTGGCTCTTTCTAATGCCTATAAAATAGATTTATTTAAAGCTTTAAAGGATAAGGAAATAAAAAATGCTGAAAGGTTTTGGGATTAAGTAGTACTTTTTTTGATAAAATGCGTAAAAGAGATAGTTTATCTCTCTTTTTTTATGAAGGTTTAGTTTTTTTTTAGTATAATAAATATGGACGATTAGATTTTACATAAGGTGATAATATGGAACATGTTTATTATAAAAAACTTGATATTTTAAGAGTAGTAGCCTGTATATCTGTACTTTTATACCATGTTGGTTTATTAAAGGGTGGCTACTTAGCTGTATGTACATTTTTTGTTCTTAGTGGCTTTCTTGCGTGTACATCAGCATTTAAGAAAAAAAACTTTTCAATAGTTAAATATTATAAAAATAGAATTAAGAAAATATATTTTCCGTTAATTATTGTAATATTCTTATCTGTTTTTGTTATTCATTTTATACCTGATGCAAATTGGTTTAATTTAAAGGCGGAAACAACTTCAGTATTATTTTGCTATAACAACTATTGGCAAATTGGTGCTAATTTGGATTATTTTGCAAGAAGTGCTAATTCTCCTTTTGTTCATTTTTGGTATGTATCAATTTTAATGCAATTTGATCTTGTTTTTCCTTTTGTTTATCTTTTTCTTAGGTGGATTGGAGATAATATAAAGAAATATTTACCAGGGGTAATTACTGGAATCTTGTCGATTATTAGTTTTATCTTTTTTTATAAATTGAATACATCGGGAAATTTTACTTCTTCTTATTATGACTCATTTGCACGATCCTTTTCGCTTTTAATCGGTTTATCAGCAGGATTTATTTATTCTTATTATCAAGAATCATTTAAACTCATTAAAAAAGATTCTTTATTGGTTAATAGAATGTTTTATTCATTCTTACTTGTTTTAATATCTTTGTTCTTTGCAATAGATTCTAAGTTTGTTTATTTTCCAATTATTATGTTAATTGTCAGTCTGCTTTCTACAACTTTAATTATTTATTCTATGCAAGATGATGTTAAAAGTAATTCTCTATCAATGAAAGTAGTTAAATATTTATCAAGTATAAGTTATGAAGTCTATTTGGTTCAATATCCAATAATTTATATATTTAAGTTTTTGAATTTAAATATGTATGTAAATATTATTTTAATACTTATTCTTGTATTTATTACGTCTTTTATATTACATACTTGTCTTTATAATAAAAAACGATCTTCAAGTATTATTAGAAGAATCATTAAAATATGTATTGGTTTATTAACTATAATTGGGTTTATTATATATGTTTTTACTAATAGTAATAAAGAAGAAATGAAACAACTTCAAGAAGAATTAAAAAGACGTGAAGAGTCCATTGAAATAAGCAAGGAAAATTATAATAAAAATCGTGAAGAAGAATTAAATAGACATTTAGCTTCTTTAGAAGATTATGATAAGATGCTAGAAAATCTTGATGAAACTGTTGCTTCTCTTCCAATTATTGGTGTAGGGGATTCAGTAATGTTAGGTGCTGTACCTAATTTATCTAAACAATTTAAGAATGGATATTTTGATGCTGAAGTTTCTAGAAGTGTTTTAAGAGCTACGGGTATATTAAATGATTTAAATAGTAAAAAAATGTTAAAGGGACCAATTGTAATTAATTTGGGTGCAAATGGAGATTGTTCAAAATCATGCAAATTAAAGATAGTAGAAGCTTGCCGTAATAATGAAATATTTTGGGTAACAGTAACAAATGATAAAAGCGTTCATATAAATGATAAACTAAAAGACCTTGCAAATGAAATAAGTAACTTTCATGTAATTGATTGGGAAAGCATTTCAAGTGGACATAAAGAATATTTTTATGCTGATGGAATACATTTAACTGGACCTGGAAGAAAAGCCTATACTGAAGCTCTTTATAATGCACTTAAAACAGTTTATGCTGATAAGATTATGAGTGATAAAGAAAAGCTTGAAAAAGAATTTAATGATGCTAATAAAGAAAGAATAACATTCTTAGGAAATGATTTATTATTATACTCATTTGATAAATTACAAACCAATTTTGAAAGTTCAATATTTAATATTGAAAAAGATTTTAAATATAATTCACTAAAGAATAAACTTACATCATTTATTCAAGATGATGCTTTAACAAACAAGGTAGTCTTTGTACTGGATACTAATTCTAATTTATCAGCAAGTGACTATGAAGATTTAAGTTCTTTATGTAAAAAAAGGGATGTATTTGTGGTTTCTACTAACAGTAAGTTATCTAATTCTTTAAATAATATTAAGAATTTGAATGTTATTGATTTTTCAAAGACTTTAGCTAAGCATAAAGAATATTTACTTAAAGATGATATCCATTTAACTGATGAAGGAAATGATGCTTTAGTTGCTTTACTTAATCAAGTACTTTTAGGTGACTAACATAAATAGGCATACTAGTTATGCTTTTTTATGTTATAATTATTTAGGTGGTAGTTATGAGAAAAATTTTTATTTTATTTGTTTTTACTCTTTTATTAACGGGATGTGGAAGTATGGATAAAAAAATAAGTGAACTTGATAAAATAATTGCTGATAATAATTATATAGTAGTAGATGTTCGAACAAAGGATGAATATCAAGAAGGTCATGTGAAGGATTCAATTAATATTCCTTATGATGAAATAGATGCTAATATTAGTCTTGATAAGAGTAAGACTATTTTGGTTTATTGCCGAAGTGGAGTTAGAAGTAAAAAAGCCAAAAGTATTTTAATTAGTTTAGGCTATCAAGTTTATGATATGGGGTCTTTTAGTAATGTTCCATTTGAAAAGGTATAACTATGAAAATATTAATAATTGAGGATGATACATATATAAATAATATGTTAGCAAAACTTTTAACTAATAATTCTTATCAAGTTATTCAAGCTTTTTCTGGAACAGAAGGCATTATGGTTCTTGATAATTCAGTTGATTTAATATTACTTGATTTAATGCTTCCAGGGAAAAATGGAGAAGAAGTTATTGATGCAATAAAGAATAAAGTAAATGCGCCAATTATTGTAATGTCTGCAATAAGCAATGTTGAAAAGAAACTTGATTTATTTAATGCAGGCGTTAAAGATTATATAACTAAACCATTTGACAATAATGAATTACTTGCTCGTATAAAAGTACACTTAAAAAGTCACAATGAAAATAGTTCATGTTTAACATATAAAGATATTGTCTTAGATAAGAATGCTTTTAAAGCTACAATTAGGGGTGCAAATCTTGAGTTAACTAAAAATGAATTTTTGCTTTTACAGGCTTTAATTGAATATAAGAATCAAGTCTTAACTAAAGAAAAGTTATTTGAGCTTGTTTGGGGTTATACTGATGCAGGGGATGATAATACTTTAAATGTGCATATCAGTAAACTTAGAAATAAGATAAAAAGTATTACAAATGAAGATTATATTGAAACTGTTTGGAGTATAGGATACAGATTAAAAAAATAATTTAAGACTTTTTTAAGAATTGTGTTAAGAGATATTTAACACTTTTTTTATATAATTAAATTATGGAAGGAGAATATTATGAAAGATGTAATAGTAAGTACAAATAGTTTATCAAAGAAATATGGTAATTTTTATGCACTTGATAATGTTAGTATAAATATTAATAAAGGCGATATTTATGGTTTAATTGGTAGAAATGGTGCTGGTAAAACAACTTTGATGAAAGTTATTACAACGCTTACAAGTAAAACTGGTGGAGAATTTTCTTTATTTGGTTATAGGGATGATGATTTATCTAATGTAAAAAGAAGAATAGGAGCTTTAATTGAAAATGCTGCATTCTTCCCAGGAATGAATGCTTATGATAATTTAAAGTATTATGCTATTCAAAGAGGAATAGTTGATTTAAAACAAATAGATGAAGCACTAACACTTGTTGGACTAGGTGATGCAGGTAAAAAAAAGTTTAAGAATTTTTCTTTAGGAATGAAACAGAGATTAGGTGTTGCTCTTGCAATACTTGATAATCCTGATTTTATTATTTTGGATGAACCTATTAATGGACTTGATCCAATAGGTATTAGTGAATTAAGAGATGTATTTACTAAATTAAATGAAGAAAGAGGTATTACAATTTTAATATCGAGCCATATATTATCTGAACTTTACCAAGTTGCAACTAAGTTTTGTATAATTGATAAGGGTTCAGTCATAAAAGAACTTACGAAAGAGGAACTTGATAGGGATTGTAGTAAATGTATTGTTATAAAGGTTGATAATACTAGAAAAGCTTCATTGATACTAGAAAAAAAACTACATACAACAAATTATAAAGTAATAGATAAAAGAGAGATAAGATTATATGATTATTTAGATGAACCAGAGAAAGTTAATAAGGCTCTTTTAAAGAATGATGTTGATGTCATAAGTATAAATGAGACAGGTATTTCTTTTGAAGATTACTTTAAGAAAGTTATAAAGGAGGGAAAATAATCATGAATATGATTAAAGCAGACCTTTATCGTATATTAAAAGGTAAAGCTATTTATATATGTATGCTAGTTATTCTTTTTGCGGGGGTTGTTAGTGCTTTATCGGTATCTCCTGGGCATATAGGTCTTTCTATTTCAGCAAACACGAGTGAAGTTATCAGTGATCCAGAGTTTGCAGAAAAGATGCAAAACACTAATAGTTTGGGAGACTTAAGAGAGTTAATGTTATCTCATGGAGCTTTCGCACTAGATAAAGAAGTAATTGGACAGAATATTAATTTATATTACATATTTATTGTTATAACGGTAATTGTTCTTTGTTCAGATTTTTCTAATCGAACAATTAAAAATACGCTTTCATCGGCAATTAGTAGGAAAAAGTATTATTTTTCTAAATTAATTACAATATTTATGCTTTCAACGTTTTTACTATTGTTTAGTAATATATCTACAGTAATTATTATTTATTTAGTCGATGGTAAAGATTTTATTTCACCTTTTAGTGAAATACTTAAATTAACAGTTATTCAATTACCTTTAGTATATGGTATAATAAGTTTACTTATTGGTCTTGGTTTTGTTACTGGGAAAACAAGTATATTTAATACGATATCGATACCATTCATATTGGTAGTTCAATTAATTGGTTTTGGTATAATTAATCTATTTAGAATAAAGGCTGATTGGTTTTATGATTATGAAATTCAATTTGCTTTATCAAAACTTGCTACTGATGTAAGTAATAACTATATAATAAAATGTGCTCTTTTAGGACTTGCCTATATAGTAGTGTTTAATATAATCGGATATTTTGTGTTTAAAAGAAAAGAAATAAAATAATAGATGGGTGTGATGATATGGAAATATGTATAATAATATTAAGTTTTATTATCGTACTTCTTTTATCATACCTTTTTTTTATAAAAAAAGAATTAAAGAGGATAAGTAAGAGTATAGAAGATTCGCATAATAGTGAAAGTAATACATTAATTAATTCAGAACTTGATATAAAAGAGCTAAGGAGTTTAATATTTGAAATTAATAAGATATTAAAACGGGAAAAAGAAATTAGTGAAAGCGGTGTAAGACACACTAAAAATTTAAATAATATGATGTTAAATATTAGTCATGACTTACGTACACCTCTTACATCTGCTTTGGGGTATACTAATATTTTACTTGAAAGTAATCACTTAAAAAAAGATGAATTAGAAGATGCTAAAATAATTAAGGAAAGACTTGAAAGATTAGAAGAGCTAATTGACTCCTTCTTTATGTTTTCGAAAATAGCAAATGATGAAGAAAACATAAAGTTAGAGAGTATTAATATTATAAGTGTATTAGAAGAATCTATAATTTCTTTTTATGATGATTTTAAGAATGAAAAAAGAGTAATTAACTTAAATAAAAGTGTAGATAAATGCTTTATGATAGCTAATAAGGATGTCTTAATGCGTATTTTTGATAATTTGATTGGTAATGCTTATAAGCATAGTGATGCTGACTTAAATATAGATATAAGTGTTGAGGATGAAATAAATATCATTTTTTCTAATAAGATATTAGATAAAAATATAGATGTTAATCATATATTTGATGAATTTTATACTATTGATATATCAAGAACTAAAGAAAATACTGGGTTAGGTCTTGCTATAGTAAAAAGGTTTACTATATTGCTTAAAGGAAGTATTAAAGCTGAGGTAAAGAGATCTAATCTTATTATTACACTTAATTTTAAGAAGTTATAATGACAATAACAAGAGATATCTTTATTCTAATTAATTTGGTATAATATTTTTAGAGGTGAATTAATATGGGAGAAAAAGAAGTGGCAAATGCACTTTATCATGCTTATATGCGCTTTTTTGGGAAAAAGCCAGAATTAAAAGGGGATAAGACTTTACTAACAATTGACTTTCAAGCTATGACATATTTATTAAGTCAATATGGTGTATCATTTATGAGAAGTTATTTTGTAAAAGAGGGATACTCTGATGTTGATATACCAATGAGTATGGAAATACAAGATGTTTTAATTCGAGAGGTATTTGGTCATGATGAAAGTGAATTTGAAAGTGTTGTAGATTTTAATAAACATGCAAACCATGTTTTAGATATTTTAGCTCATGAATTAGAGTTTATCTCTTCAAGAGAAGAACTAAGCAGTTTAGTTAAACTTATGTTTACAAAAGAAAGAGTTATGCCTTCTGCAAGTGATGATGAACTAAGGGACGCTACTTTAGCAACACAAGAGACTCTCGAATCTTATAAAAACTTTATTGTAAGTGTTATTTATGAAATGACAAAAGATGATAATAAGTCAGCTAACATTGAAGCAATTAGGGAAGAAATTGAATATGAGCCTTACGCACAAAATTATAGACCTATTTTAAATGAAGCAGGTAATGGAAAAAATGTGAGTATTACCGAAGAAAGCAGAAAGAAAGTAGCTCAAGCACTAGTAAGATAATTGTAATAATTATCTTTTTTTATTCTATGATTAGTTTGGTGTATTATAATTAATGAGGAAAAAGTGAAGATATCTCTTTACTTTTTTAGTTACTCTAATTTATAATTATATCAAGCGATATATAACATGCGTTATAAAAAAGGAATGATTCTATGCCACCGATTAAAAGAATTGATCGTGAAAGTATTTTGTGTGCTGCCCAAGATATTTTAGCAAGTGAAGGAATAGATGCAATTAATGCAAGAAGATTAGCACGTGCCCTTAATTCATCAGTTCAGCCAATATTTTATAATTTTAAGAAAATGGATGAATTAAAGGCGGAAGTTTTAAATCGAGTCTATAATTTATATCAAGAATACATGAATGAAGGCAAAAACCACGTTAAACCTTATAAAGGAATGGGTCTTGCTTATATCAGATTTGCTCGTGACTATCCAAATTATTTTAAGGAAATATTTATGAGACAGACTAACTTTTCTGCTTCTATGTTTATTTTTAATGATAATGTTGGTAATGATGTTATAAAAAAGGGTATGGAATTAACTGGGTTTACGGAAGATGAACAGAAAAGATTTCATCTATCTGTTTGGGTATTTACTCATGGACTTGCGTGTCTTGTTGCAACTAAGACGGTAAATATATCAGATGAGGAAATAGATAAGTTGCTTGAAAGAACAGTTAAAATGATGATTTTAGGAAAGAAGGAATTAGATAAATGAAAAATATAATAGAAGTTAAAAATTTAACGAAATCTTATAAGGGAGTTAAAGCTGTAGATAATTTATCGCTTAGTGTTAAAGAAGGAGAAATACTTGGCCTTTTAGGACCTAATGGTAGTGGTAAAACGACAACTATTAATTCAATACTTTCTCTTTTAAATTATGAAAAGGGTAGTATTAAAATTATGGGTGAAGACATGAAACCCGATTCGACTGATATAAAGAGAAATATTGGAGTAGTATTTCAAGATGTTGCTGTTTTTGAGGAATTAAATGTTTATGATAATGTTGATTATTTCTGTGGTCTTTATATAAGTGATAAAAAGGTGCGTAAGGAATATATAGAAGACGCTTTAAAATTAGTTGGTTTAGAAGATTATAAAAAGTATACACCTAAACAATTATCTGGAGGTCTTTTAAGACGTTTAAATATTGCTTGTGGCATTGCTCATAAACCTAAAATAATATTTTTTGATGAACCTACTGTAGCAGTTGATCCCCAAAGTAGAAATAATATACTTGAAGGTATTGAAACATTAAGAGAGAATGGTGCAACAATTATTTATACAACGCATTATATGGAAGAAGTTGAAATATTGTGTGATCGTATAATTATTCTTGATAAGGGAGTTATTTTAGCTAGTGGAACAAGTGAGGAATTAAAAGAACTTGCAAGTATTGATGAAAAAATTACAGTTGAAGGTATTGAAATAACCGATAAACTTATAGAGAATCTTGCTGAGAATAAGAATGTAGATGAAGTTCATACACAAGTTAATTCTTTAGTTGTTACTTATAAGAAGGGTAAAAATAACTTAGTAGATTTAATGGAATTATTAAAGAAAAGTCATATTAAATATAGTAGTATTTATTCTGAAAGACCAACTTTAAATGATGTGTTTTTATGCCTTACTGGAAAGGAATTGAGAGACTAATGTTTATACATAATTTCAAATATTCACTTAAAGTTTTATTTAGAAATAAAGCTTTAATGTTTTGGTCATTTGCCTTTCCGATAGTTTTAGGATTACTTTTTAATCTAGCATTTAAAGATATTGAAAAAAGTGAAACATTCAGTGCAATTGATATTGCAATTGTTGATAGTGATGAATTTAATAATGATCCAATTTATAAAGAAACTTATAAATCATTAGGGGAAGGTGAAGAAAGGTTATTTAATATTTCCTATGTTTCAAAAGAAAAAGCTGATAAGTTACTTGATGATAAAGAGATTTCTGGTTATTTAGAGTTTAATGAGGGAACAGTAATTACTGTTAATCAAAGTGGTATAAATGAAACAATACTAAGATTTGTTGTTGATGAAGTTGAAAGCAACAAAGAAATTATTACATCTTTAATAGAAGAACGCTTAAAAGATGCGAAACTAAAAGATATTAATGCAGTTATTGATGAGATTAAAAATAAAGTTATTAATACTAGTGTAAGTGTTAATGATACAACAAAAGATAATATGAGTTATACAATGATTGAATATTATACTTTAATCGCGATGACTGTCCTATATGGTGGTACTATTTCTATGTATATTACTAATAAGAGACTTGCTAATATGGGTAGTGTTGGTAAAAGGACTTCCGTTGCATCTATTAAGAAAGGTACTATTTTAATAAGTAGTTTACTTGCAAGTTATGTTGTTCAAATACTAGAATTAGTTTTGTTATTTATATTTACAATATTTGTTCTTCACGTCGATTATGGAAGTAATATTTTACCAATTATTATGCTTTCTTTAGTAGGATCACTTGCTGGTCTTTCCTTAGGTGTAGCTGTGTCTGTTCTATTTAAATCTAATGAAAATGCTAAAATAGGTATTTTAATAGCTATAACTATGGCAGGATGTTTCTTATCGGGAATGATGGGTATAACGATGAAGTATATAGTTGATACCTATGCACCAATTGTAAATATGATAAATCCTGCTAGTTTGGTAACTGATGGATTCTATACTCTTTACTATTATGGTGTAGAAAGTCGCTTCTATAGAGATTTAGTATCTTTACTAATATTCTCAGGATTTATGATACTTATTTCTTATAAAGGATTAAGGAGGCAAAAGTATGATGCTATTTAAGACGTTTTGGAAAGTTATAAATAAATATAAGGGTACAATTATACTATATACAGTAATGCTTGTTATATTTGGTGGAATTAATATGAAAGCAAATAACACAAGTACTGATTTTACTGATAGTAAACCAAGTATTAAAATAGTTAATAAAGATGATTCGATTATATCTTCAAATTTAGTAAATTATCTTGAAAAAGTATCTGATGTAAAAGATATTAAAGAAGAAAAAATAGATGATGCTATATTTTATCGTGATATAAGCTATGTTATTTATATACCTGATGGGTATGGGGATTCTATATATACTGATAATTCAAAAAAGATTGATGTAAAAAGTGTTGGAGATTATAAATCAGTGTTGGCAGCAAATACTTTAAATAATTATTTAAGAATTCAAAGTATTTATAAGGATGAATATAAAAATCCGGAAGTTTTAGTCGAAAAAATAAATGCTAACTTAGAAAAGTCAGCAACTGTTAATTTAAAATCAAAAATCGATGTTACTAGTGTTTCTAATGCTTCAAGTTATTATTCTTTTGCAAGTTATAGTATAATGGCTGTTGTTATATTTATAATATGTTTAGTAATGAGTAGTTTTAATGAGAAAAATGTAAGACGTAGGACTGTTGTAAGTAGTAAAAGCGTTAGTAAATTTAATTTTGAATTACTGCTTTCAAGTATTACTTATGGAGTAATCGTGTTTATTCTTTATACTGTGCTTGCTTTCATTTTATTAGGAGACGTAATGTTTTCTATGAGGGGACTTATTTATATAGCTAATTCTTTTGTATTTACGATGGTTTCACTTACACTTGCATTATTAGTAAGCAGTCTTATTAATAATAAAGATGCGATAAGTGGCATTGTTAATGTTCTTTCTTTGGGCTCTGCATTTCTTTGTGGAGCATTTGTTCCAGCTGAGATGTTACCTGAAGGGGTACTTTCATTTGCTCATGTTTTGCCAGCTTACTATTATATTAATTCTAATGATTTATTAAAAGGTATAGATGTATTCAATTATGAGTCATTAAAACCTATAGTTAATAATTTTATCATGTTAATTGTCTTTATAGTTATATTTGTAGTTTCTAATAATGTTATAAGTATTATAAAAAGAAAAAGTGCTTAACTCTACAAAATGTAGGTAGGATTGCTTAAAAGCATATGTTATCATGAATTTAGGTGATATTATGAAAATAGGAGATAGAATCCAAAAATTGAGGAAGGATAAAGGGGTTACACAAGAAAAGCTAAGTGAACTACTCTTTGTTTCTGCTAAAACTGTTTCAAGTTGGGAGATGAATAGAACTGAACCATCACTTGATATCATAGCAAAACTTAGTGAACTATTTGAATGTAATATAAGTTATTTAATGTATGGTGCTGACGAAAAATTAGATGTTGAGACTGAGATTAAAATTAAACTTCAAGAAAGTGAATATAAAAATTTAGAAAAATTCCTGGATAAGAATGCTAAATTTATTAATGAAACTAATCAGGAAGATACTTACTTTCAACCTAAGTATCGTAAGTTTTTAAAGGATAATGAAGAAGAAATTGATGAATGGCTTCGAATTGGTATAAGAGGAAATAAGAAAATATTAAATTATAAGAATTGGCATCAGAATAAATACTGTGATGAATACGAGGTTAATATTGATGATGAAGAGAATTTAAAACGTATATTTAATGTCTTGGATTTAGAGAGTATCGCTGTTGTAAATAAAAAAAGACGTAAGTATATGTATAAAGATAAGTATGAAGTTTCCCTTGATTATGTAGTTGATTTAGGCTATTTTGTTGAATTTGAAGTTAAGAGTTATGATGTGACTCCTTTATCTGAGTATGACAAGCTTATTGATTTAATTAAATCTTTAAATCTAAATCTAGCTAATATAGATAAAAGAGGCTACCCTTATCACTTAATTTATAAAAAGTAGAAAAAAGTATTTAAATACTTTTTTTATTTTGTTATAATTAGTTAAACATGAAGGGTGGTATACAACAATGACAATTAGAGATTACAGATATCAAATTGAAGAAGACGAAAAAGTTTTCAAAATAGTTTTTACTTCAGATGTATCATTTTCTAAAGTATTACTTGATTTTCCAATTTTAGATATATTATCTAAAAAGTATAAGGGACAAGTATTTAGAAGTGATACATCTATTTTTATTGATAAAAATAATGGTGCTTACATTTATAGAAATCCTGATAAATCTATGACTTTAGCATCAGGTAATAAGGAACTTGATATAGATTTTAATAAAAAAGGATTTTTATTTAATGATAATGATGAAGTTTATGATTTTGTAACCTTAACAAAGGATCAAAAGAATGCTTTATTTGAGACTGTTATAACGTTTATGGATGCATTTGATCAAATAAATGAATATTTGCCAATTGATGCTTCTAAAACATTTATATTCTTGTGTATGGGAATTTTAAATAAGAGAGATGTTAGTGTGGTTTGTGAAGGACATGGTGTTATTCTTTATTTAAATTCTTTTAGAAGTCTTGATTTTAAAAGGCTTAGATTAAATATAGCTGATAGTACTACATATGAAGTGGTTGGATCAATTGAAGCATCCCTTGGAGATCACGGGGAATCTAATTTTTCTTATGGTGGGAATGTTAGTTACAAGATAAGTGATGAATACAAGAATTTGGGATATGCTACTAATGCTTTAGCTTTATTAATTGATTATGTTAATGAATTAGGGGATGAATATAATAGGGAGTTATATATTGCTTCTTTAGTTGATGATATTGCTTATCAAACTGTTGCACTTAAAAATGGAGCAACACTTCATTATGAAGGAAATGTTCCCGACAGTGACTACTTAGCTACATTAAATAAAATAAAACAAATAAAGATTTATAAGATAGGAAATAAGTAGTATACTAATAATTAGGTGATAATATGAAAGAAAAGTATGCTAAGTTATTGCTTCAAGCACTTAATTTAAAGAATAAAAAATATTTATTTATTGAACTTCCTTCTTTTTTGAGTGAGTTTAAGGAACTTTTATTAAATGCAGCAGAAGAGTATGATTTAAGAGAAGTCTATGTAAATGAGAAGGATGTATTTAAAAAACATGATTTACTTGTGTCTTTAGATCAAGAAAATATTAATAAACATCCATTTTTTGATGAATCTATTAAGAATAAATATGCTAAACTAGATGCAGCTTTCTTATTTATTCAAAGTATGGTTCCGAATTTAATGGATGATGTTCCTCCAAAGAAAATAAGTGATACAACAAAACATATTAGGAGTACTCAATTGTATTTTAGAGATTTATATGAAACTGATAAACTTAATTGGTGTATTGCTGGTGTACCAAATAAATGGTGGGCTGAAGGCTTAGGTATGAGTGAAGAAGAGTTGTGGGACTCAATTTTAAAAGTCTCTTTGGTTGATGATAAGAGTGATCCATATGAGAATTGGATAAATAAACTTGAAAGAATGAAAAAAAGAACTGATAAGCTAAATGACTATAATTTTGATTATTTACATTATACAAACGACTTAGGTACTGATTTACGTGTCTTTTTACCTGATGGACACATTTGGTGCAGTGGATATGGCTCACATGGTGAAATTTGTAATTTACCAACAGAAGAGATATTTACATCACCTTTATATGATAAAACTGAAGGAATTGTCTATTCTACAAAACCACTTTTCTATAATGGTGTTATGATTGAAAACTTTAATTTAACATTCAAAGATGGAAAAGTTATAGATTATAAAGCTGAGTCTGGCGAAGATTTACTCAAGACAATAATAGAAAATGATGAATATTCGTGTTATTTGGGTGAATGCGCTTTAGTTTCATTTGATTCACCAATTAATAACACGGGCATTTTATTTAAAGAAACCTTGTATGATGAGAACGCCTCTTGTCATTTGGCTCTAGGCATGGGATTTACAGAATGCAATAGTAAAGCTAAAGACAAAAAAGGTGATGATTTACGTAATATAGGTGTAAATGATGCGGCTACTCATGTTGACTTTATGGTTGGAGATGAGACACTAAAAATAGTAGGGGTTTCAAAAGATGGTAAAGAAACAGTAATTATGGAAAATGGTAACTTAGTTATATAAGTTACTTTTTATGTGGAAATTTGCATTATTTAGCGTTTTATATTATAATTATGTCAGTAGAAAGGGAGATTATATGGCAAAATCTGAAATGCGTTTTTATAAAGTCGATGATCAAAACTTTGTGTTTTCCGTTCAATCTGGTTATAATGGTGCAATTAGATATTATCAAGCACTAATTGGTGAAGATGGAACTTGCAATGTTAGACGTATTAGGAATGCTTTAGCATTTTTAAAAGAATCTGGTTTACCCAGAGTAAAAGACTTTTCTTCCGATTATGCAAAAATAATTACATCCCTGATAGACTATTGCGATACGGATTCTATGACTATTGATTATGAAGCTAGAAGAAAAAAAGCAATTGATTATTCTAGATTACTTAAAGAATCTAATAAGAATGTGCATTATGCTTCTGCTAATCATCCAGAGAGAGGAACTTTGATAATTTCATCAAAACCTAGTAAAGTTAAAGTTATGGAAGAAGAGGGTGAGGCATTTTATGAAGTGGATAATGAAGATAAAATGTTTATCACATCTGGTATAAGAAATAATACAACAGTAAATGCTTTTAAATTACAATAAAAGACAGAATATAATCTGTCTTTTATTATGCATGTCCCATACTTATCATCTCAACATCTTCAATGTCTTGGTATCTATTCTTATTTCTAGCAGCATTAGCTTTTTTAAATTTGTCTTTTAATGTAGCTGACAAGATTTCATAATGTTTACTATTATTAATATCTTCTAGTATATCAATTTGTTTAAATGTGTTTTTTCGTAAATCATATAGGTAGTAAAATTCATCTTCGAATTCAAAGAAACTAGGAATATGAATAATAAGTTCGTATTCGTGAGTTCTTTCATTTAAGATACAATATGTTCTAATTCTATTTAGTGATGGTTTACAAGAATTTGTATAATTTTCGGCTTGATTACAATTAGCAACTGTTATTTCTGGAAATATGTAGGGAATAAGTTTATTTATTGTACCAATTTGTTCACTGTAAGATAATTTGTTGAAATCTTTAACTGACCCATCAATTTCAAATATTATTGGAAACATTGTTCTAAATTTTTCATTTATGTAATCAGATTTTATGTATGGTCTATCATCAACTATTTCAATGTTCTTTTCAAATACAGCAATATCTGGCATGAAGTGTAAACATATTTTTTGATGAAGTGTCCTAATGATTTTAATTCTATCCAATTCTTTTTCTGTAACTCTATTTTCTTTGTAAGCTTGTTTTAGAGATTTTATTGTGTTTACGTAGGTATCAACATTATCTAGGAGTTCTAGATTATCATCATAACTTTTGTATGGACATTTTAATATGCCTTTTTGCTGCTTTCGCCATGTTTTGAAGTTGAATCCTTCTCTTATTTCTATTATATTACGATGTCTTTCTCCATAGGTTTCAATTAAATCATCTTCTAGGAATATACAAATGTTTTCTAGCCATTTTTCATAAGATTCATACTTTAAAACGGGTAGCTCTAGACCATAACTGTCTTTTATAGCTTTTTCTACTTCTATGCAACAATTTTTTATTAATTCGTCTGCATAAAGAGTAAATATCGTTTCATTATCTAAAGATGTAATATTACTTTTATTTCCGTTACCATCTGTTACAGTATACATATTTTGGTATATTGGTTGTGAAGATGAAACTATGTCATAGAACCAAGTGTTTGAACTTAAACTCATTTTTATAAATCTGAGAATGTTGTTATGATAATTTTTTTCGGGAGTCTTCTTATTATAATAATAATCTGTGACATATCCTATCTTTTTGTCTATTTCTAAGAGTTCAGGATATGTAAGTACAGTAAAATCTAATACTTCTCCTTGATATAGAGGTTTTCCTTTATAATTTAAAACGTTGAGTGGTTCTCCAAAGTGCTCTGTTTGAAAACCATTTTTTATATTTGGTAGGTCTCCTGTTAACATGAGGGCGTAGTGTTTTTCGTCGATGTCTACAGATAGAATCCAATGATATACCTTTTTATTGCTTGTTGGCGTTAGTGGTGCATACGATTCAGTCTTTATTAAGTGTGATTTTATACCAAGTCTAGATAATATTGTCTCAAGAAGTATAGCTGCTGAACGACATATTACTTTATACCATTCATCATCATTTTCTATACTTTTTTTAGTTACGTTATTTATTTTAGACATTTCTTTTTCATTTAAGGCATTTTTAAGTAATTTTCCTGATTGGGTGAAGAAAAACTCACTGTTTTTTTCAACTAGTTTACCGACTTCAATATATACATATCTTGTTTTTTCTAAATCAGTCCATAGATTATTGACTCCATATATGATTCTTTTTATTTCTTGTTCTAAATTCATGTCAATCACCATTCTATGTTAATTTTATCATGAATAGGCAAGTTTAACAATAAAGTGCTTGATTTTATGTACATCTAAGTGTCTTATGGTGTATAATACAATTGAGGTGTTGAGATGAAAAAGACAATATGTTTATTATTAATAGGATTAGTACTTTTATCAGGTTGTGGAAACAAAAATGATAATAAGAAAGAAGAGACAGTTAATGATACTGATTTAACTATAGAGCCTACAACTGAAGCAACTACTACAAAAGCAGAAGAAAAAACAACGAAGAAGACGGAGAAATCTACTAAGCAAACAGCAAAAACAACTACAAAACAAGGAGAAAATAAACCAAGTAGCACGCCAACTACGACTGCTGCAAAAACATTAGGAAAGAATATGTATATAAGAGTTAAAGATGGAAAATCTCATAAGTATACTTATACTTATAAGGATAAAACTGCATGTAATAAAAATGGTGATGAACACT